>CAMLGP010000252.1 GCA_946479535.1 uncultured Bacteroidota bacterium | reverse complement strand
GGAAGTAACCGAAGCAGAAGCCAGTGAACGATTTGCAGATATGGCTAATTACACCGGTTGTCCTGGCTATATCGTTCACCTTACCTGTGAAGGCGCATTGAATGCCGTTCGCAATGCAACAAGGAGAAACCAAAAGGTATTTGTAGAAACCTGTATCCAATATTTAATTCTCGACGCTTCTCTTTATGAGAAAAATTTTGAAGGAGCCAAATGGGTGATGAGCCCTCCCCTTCGGGAAAAGAAAGACCAGGAAACCCTATGGGCTGGAATAAACCAGGGATTGGTTCAGGTAGTAGCCACAGATCACTGTCCCTTCAAATGGGAGCAGAAACTGATGGGAAAAGATGATTTTTCAAAGATCCCGAATGGACATCCCGCCATTGAAAACCGGATGGAACTATTATACAGCGAAGGCGTTCATAAGGGTAAGATCACATTAAATAAATATGTTGAAGTAGCCTGTACTAACCCTGCAAAGATATTTGGCATGTTTCCCAGGAAAGGGACCATTGCGCCCGGCAGTGATGCAGACATTGTGATCTTTGATCCAAAAGAAAAACACACCATTTCTGCAAAGACCCATCACATGAATGTTGACTATTCTGGTTATGAAGGCTGGGAACTGACCGGAAAGGTGAAAACAGTTTTGTTGCGTGGTCAGGTTGCCATTGATAACAATGAGTGCTACGTAAAAAAAGGATATGGTAAATTTATTAAACGGAATAAAGTTGAAGGTAAAATATAGGTGCCATGGTTCGTGTCTCACGAACCACAAAAATTAATCTCTAGCTTTGGTTGGTGAGACACGAACCATGGCGTAGAAAGAAGGATCCAGCTAATAATCAAAAAATGTCTTATGCCAAGAATAATTAAATCAGGATTGATCCAGATGAGTCTTCCCAAAACTGAAGGAGAAGGTACAATTGAAGAGATCAAGGAAGCCATGGTGCAAAAACATATTCCCCTGATAGAAGAAGCAGGAAAGAAAGGTGTTCAGATATTATGCTTCCAGGAAATATTCAATACCCCTTATTTCTGCCCGGGTCAGGATAAGGCATGGTATGAATCCGCAGAAACAGTTCCCGGTCCAACCATTGAAAGAATGCAGGCCTACGCAAAGAAGTATAATATGGTAATGATCGTACCTGTTTATGAAAAAGAACAGGCGGGAGTATTATATAATACAGCTGCTGTGATAGATGCAGATGGAACCTATCTTGGTAAATACCGGAAGAACCATATACCGCATACTTCAGGGTTTTGGGAAAAATTCTTCTTCAAACCTGGCAACCTGGGATACCCGGTTTTCCAGACACGGTATGCCAAAGTAGGTGTATATATCTGTTATGACCGCCACTTCCCAGATGGTGCAAGGATACTGGGATTGAATGGAGCAGAGATCGTTTATAATCCATCAGCCACGGTAGCGGGTCTCTCTCAGTATTTATGGAAACTGGAACAGCCTGCACATGCTGCTGCCAATGGATATTTCATGGGGTGCATTAATCGAGTTGGACAGGAAAAACCCTGGAACCTCGGCAAGTTTTATGGTTCTTCTTATTTCGTGGATCCACGCGGACAGATCTTTGCACAGGCCAGTGAAGACAATGATGAGTTATTAATAGCAGAATTTGACCTGGATATGATTGAACAGGTAAGAAATGTATGGCAGTTTTTCAGGGACCGGAGGCCGGAAACTTATGGAAAACTGGTTGAACTTTAATCCCTCCCCTCTTTAAATGAAATACCCCTCATGGCAATCACCAATAACAAATTAACCAACGATCAGTATTCGGAGAACTTCAGCGATATTCATCCGCCGTTTGAGAATAAGACGGCCGCACAGGTAGATGCCAATCGTTGCCTGTTTTGCTATGATGCCCCCTGTACCAAGAGTTGTCCCACCAGTATCAATATTCCCAAGTTCATTAAACAGATATCAAGCGATAATATAAAAGGATCCGCCCATACCATTTTTGTATCCAATATCATGGGTGCAGGATGTTCAAAAGTATGCCCGGTTGAAAAATTATGTGAAGGCGCCTGTGTTTATAATCTGCTGGAAGAAGAGCCCATTCCCATAGCCAAACTGCAACGCTATTCCACTGAGCAGGCAATGGAGAATAAATGGAAACTGTTTGACCGCAAACCTTCCAATGGAAAGAAAGTGGCGATTGTTGGTGCAGGCCCTGCCGGATTAAGTTGCGCACATGTATTGAGCCGGGAAGGAATTGATATAACCATTTACGAGAAAGAACCGAAAGGTGGTGGCCTCATGACTTATGGGATCGCTGCCTATAAGGTGACACCGGAGTTCTGTGAAGATGAAGTAAATTATATAACCTCTATTGGCGGAATTGAAATAAAATACAACCAGGCCTTGGGTAAACAGGTTTCTCTGGAACAATTGCAGAAAGACTATGATGCAGTTTATCTCGGTATTGGAGTAGGTGTTGCAAGGCAACTGGATATTCCCGGAGAAGAAATGGAAGGTGTTGTTGTAACTGCCTTGAATATTAAAAAGAATCCCCGAAGAAATGGAAGGTGTTGTTGATGCCATCGGGTTCATTTATAATCTGCGCGCGAATGGTTATCCCACTGTTCCTGTAGGGGATAAGGTTGCAGTGATCGGCATGGGCATGACAGCCATTGATGCTGCAACGCAGGCAAAGCGGCTGGGTGCGAAGGAAGTTACACTGTTATATCGGCGAACAGAAGCTGAAAAGCCCTGTACCGATGTTGAACTGGATATTGCCAAACTGGATGGCTGCGAGATCATCTGGCTGGCCGCACCAAAAGAAGTAAAAGGAAATGGGAATAAGGTAACTCAACTGGTATGCAGTAAAATGAACCTGGGAGAACCGGATGCAAGTGGCAGACGCTCACCCGTTGATACCGGTGAGACCTTTACACTTGATGTGGATATGGTGATAAAGGCTGCGGGTCAGGTACCCTTCACGGAACTGATTGACCAATATAAGATCAATAATAAAAATGGACGGATCACCATTGATAATAATGCAACCAGTGTTAAAGGAGTTTTTGCAGGAGGTGATTGTGTAAATGGTGGAAAGGAAGTGGTGGATGCGGTGCAGGCAGGAAAGGATGGAGCAGCCGCTATTTTAAAATATCTTTTTCCCTAATGAGTTAAACTGATTTTTATGGCAGATATAAGTGCAAATTTTCTCGGGATTAAATCGCCCAATCCATTCTGGCTGGCGAGTGCACCACCTACCGATAAAAAATACAATGTGCTGCGTGCTTTTGAAGCCGGCTGGGGAGGTGTTGTCTGGAAAACGCTGGGATCACAGGTAAAAAATGTATCCTCCCGTTATTCTTCCGTTGATTTCAATGGAGGACGTGTAATGGGTTTCAATAATATTGAACTCATATCAGACCGGCCGCTGGATATTAATCTGAAAGAGATTGCAGAATGTGTGAAGCTCTTTCCTGATCGCGCAATGATCGTTTCCCTGATGGCGGATAACGACAAGGAAAGCTGGCATGAACTGATAAAAAAGGTAGAAGATACAGGAGCACATGGTTTTGAATTAAACTTTGGTTGTCCGCATGGCATGACTGAAAGAGGAATGGGTGCTGCAGTTGGCCAGGATCCCCACATCGCAAAAATGGTGGTGGAATGGGTAATGGAAGCAGCCACTATCCCTGTTATAACAAAGCTCACACCCAATGTGCATTCTGTAGTTCCTACAGGACAGGCCTGTGTGGAAGCGGGCACTCATGCACTTTCATTGATCAACACCATTCAGTCGGTAACAGGAATTGACCTGGATACTTTTGTTCCCAATCCCAATGTGGGAGGTAAATCAGCTTTTGGTGGTTATTGTGGTCCTGCTGTAAAACCGATTGCCCTAAAGATGCTAACCACTATTGCTCAAAATCCGGTTACTGGCAAGGTGCCCATTTCCGGGATCGGAGGCATCAGTACCTGGAAAGATGCAGTTGAATTTATGCTATTGGGTTCAACAACAGTACAGGTTTGCACGGCTGCCATGAAACATGGGTTCCGGATAGTAGAAGATATGATAGAAGGGCTGAATAACTGGATGGATGAAAAAGGATTCCGGAACATCAATGATTTCATCGGTAAATCGGTGGATACCCTTACAAATTGGGAAGATCTTGATATTAATTATCATATCATCGCAAAGATCAACCAGGATAAATGCATTCATTGCGGGTTATGTTATATCGCCTGTGAGGATACTTCCCACCAGTCCATCAACCTGGCCTATGGCAAGCCCTATAATACCTATTCCATTAAGGAAGAGGAATGTGTGGGCTGCAATCTCTGCAAACTGGTATGCCCGGTGGAAAACTGCATTACTATGGAAGTACATCGCAAGGGCGAAGAATACCTGAACTGGAAAGAATTTCAGAGGAGAGGCCTTCCGCTGAACGACCATTAGTCCAATTAAACAAATCTGTTATTGTGTTTTTGATTAGGTTTCCCATGCTCCCAATCACGCTAACCAGACCGAAAGGACCTGTTTTATCCTATTTGCAATCTGTTTTTTGGTAATGTTTCCCCATTCGCCAAAACCCCTCCTGACAGGAGTCATTTTTCGCGTAAAATTACTTTCTATTTCTGGCCACAACTTCGCACCTTTGTTGTGATTTGTTATAAGCCAATTCATTATGAAGATCCTTAAGAAAACCCTCAAGATCCTGGGCATTACGCTTATTGTGCTGATAGCGCTGGCCTTTACCATTCCTATTGTATTTAAAAAGCAAATAACCAACCTGGTTAAAAAGGAGGTCAATAATGGACTCACGGCCAAAGTTGATTTTAAGGATGTAAGCCTTTCTTTGTTCAGGCATTTCCCCAAAGTATCCATAACACTGGAAGACCTTTCAGTAGTGGGTACAGAGTTCTATGCAAAGGATACACTGTTATCAACCAAATCCTTTGATGCATCAGTTAACCTGATGAGCGTGATCAAAGGGGATAATATTAAAGTAAGCGGTATCTATCTTGAATCTCCCCGGATCCATGCATTGGTAAATAAAGAAGGCAAAGCCAACTGGGATATTGTCAAACCTTCTACCGATACTACTACAACTTCTACTGAATCGGACACATCTGCTTCGGCCTTTAAAATGACCCTGCAGAAGTATGAGATCAAAAATGGTTACATCTATTATAAGGATGAGACAGGGAATATGAGCGCCGAGATCGTTGGGCTCAACCATTCCGGTAGTGGTGATTTCACGGAAGATATATTTACCCTTTCCACAAAGACTGATGCAGACGCAGCCAGTTTCACCTACGAATCAATCCCTTACCTGTTAAATACCAAAACCGGTATTGATGCAGATATCCAGATTGATAATTCAACCAGCACCTATACATTCAAGACTGATGATATCGCCCTGAATAACCTGAAGCTTTCTGCTGATGGTTCTTTTCAGCTGGTGAATGACAGTACCTATAAAAT
>CAMLGP010000251.1 GCA_946479535.1 uncultured Bacteroidota bacterium | reverse complement strand
TCCAGTTCGATTTTCTTCATAAAATATCACACGAAACTAAGGTTTTTAAACAAAAAAAGCAGGGATTTTTATGGCCTTATCCATTGGGGCTGAAGCCTTAACTGATGGTTAAGGATGGTCATTAGCAGGAACCTGAAGCTACTAGCCATTAGCCGCTAGCTACTAGACTTTTGGTACCGAAAACTATCGGTATGGAAATTCATTTTAATTTAAGATGGCCACAAAGAGCCACAAAAGTTCGATATCCAAAAAATTATCGAATACCTAAAACGAAGGAGCCGGGAATCCCGATAGTTATCGGGACCCCGGCTCTGGATTTCTCATGTGAAACGATCAGTGATCAGGCCAGTCCTTTCAATTTCTTTATGGCAGCTGTGAATTTGGGTACTACTTCAAATGCATCACCCACAATTCCGTAATCTGCCGCTTTAAAGAAAGGTGCTTCGGGATCTTTATTGATCACTACTATTACCTTGCTTCTGTTAACACCGGCCAAATGTTGTATGGCACCCGAGATGCCTATTGCGATATATAAATTAGGTGCGATTGCGATCCCTGTCTGACCCACGTGTTCATTATGTGGACGCCAGTGTGCGTCTGCCACAGGGCGGCTGCAGGCTGTAGCAGCATGTAAAACTTTTGCCAGTTCTTCCACCATACCCCAATTCTCCGGACCTTTCAATCCTCTGCCTGCACTCACTACAATTTCCGCTTCAGTCAGCGGCACTTCACCACTTGCTTTGGATACTCCGGTTACTTTTACTTTAGGTGCATCAACTGTTACGGATGAGGCTACTACTTCTGCAGTTCCTCCACTTTCCACTACCTGGTATGCATTGGGATTTAATGCAATGATCTTTACGGGTGTACTCACTGCAATGTTGGCAAAAGCCTTTCCTGAAAAAACATTTTTTCTTACTACAAATCCGCTGGATGTATCGGGTAATGCAACAGCACCGGATACCAGACCTGCTTTCAATCTCACGGATAAACGTGGAGCGATAGCCTTGCCGTCTACATTATTGGAGAATACAATTACAGTAGCACTGATCTGTTCTGCCACCTGTGCAATCACTTTGGTATAAACCTGTGCATCCAGGTGATTTAATGCTTCAGCCTTTACCTGGTGAATTTTCTTAACGCCATATTTGCCCAGTGCAGCCAGATCTTCAGTAACATTTCCCAATACAACACCTTCAGCAGTAGTACCCAATTGCTCAGCTATTTTAGCGCCATAGCTCATTGCTTCCAGTGATGCTTTTTTCACATGACCTTCGGCAGTATCAATAAAAATCAGAACAGACATATCGGAAAAACGTTGAAAGATTAAAGATTTAGTGTAAAGGGATCAGATTGCTTTGGCTTCTTCATTCAATAAACGAACCAGTTCCTCCACATTATCGGCAGGTACCAGTTTTACCCCTGCTTTTGCGGGTGGCAATCCAAAACTGGTAACACTGGTGAAAGATTCAGTGGCAACAGGTTCAACCACTTTCAGTGGTTTGGTTCTTGCGGCCATAATACCACGCATATTGGGTATGCGCTGTTCAGCCATTCCCTTCTGCGCACTTACCACCATGGGCAGGTCTACCTCATTGGTTTCTTCACCACCTTCAATTTCGCGGGTGATAGTGGCCTTATTGCCATTGAGTTCAAATTTGGTAGCGAGGGAAACATAGGGCATATCCAGCAACTCCGCTACCATTCCTCCAATGGAGGAGCCATTATAATCGATAGTTTCTTTACCTGTAAATACCAGGTCATATCCACCGCTTTTAGCCACACTGGCAATCTGAGAAGCGATATAATAACTATCGTGACTATCTGAATTAACACGGAATGCTTCATCACCACCCAATGCCAGCGCTTTACGGATAATGGGTTCTGCATCTGCGGCACCCACAGTTACCAGGTGAATAACGGTTGCAGCATCTTTTTCCTTCAGTTCAATGGCACGTACAAGGGCATACCATTCATCATAGGGATTGATGATCCATTGAACCCCGTTGCTGTCGAATTTCGTGTTGTTATCTGTGAAAGCTATTTTTGCCGTTGTATCCGGCGTTTTACTGATACAAACTAATATCTTCATTACAAAAAGATTGAATGCCAGGAGTTAACTAATACAATGCCTTATCATTCTTTGTGTCCACAAGTTGGACGACTGTTAGTTGCATAAACAACTAACACAAAGGTAAGTGTTGGCGGCTGATTTCCCGGCATAAAGAAGAAATTTTTTTCTGGTATGGATCGTATTGAGAAATTGAAGCTGTTTTTGACTGAAAGCCCTGAGGATAGCTTTCTAAAGCATGCCCTGGCGCTGGAATATATCAAGCTTGGAAATGATGAAATGGCAAGAGAATTATTTGAGACAGTGCTGGCGGCTGATCCTGGCTATGTGGGTAGTTATTATCACCTGGGTAAATTGCTGGAGAGGAAGAATGAAATTGAAGGTGCGATTAAAATATATGAGACCGGTATGGAAGTAGCCAAAAAGGCCGGTGAGAAAAATGCTTATGGTGAACTCCGTGGAGCTTATGAAGAGCTGGTAATGTAAAACATGCTGCAATCATTTCAACATACTATTGCTAATAAAAATCTTTTTACTCAAAAAGATAAGTTGCTCATTGCCGTAAGTGGCGGGATCGATTCTGTTGTGCTTTGCGAATTATGCCACCAGGCTGGTTATTCTTTCATCATAGCCCATTGTAATTTCCAGTTACGAGGAGAGGAGAGTGAAAGGGATGACAAATTTGTACGGTCCCTGGGTGAAAAATATAAGGTGGAAGTACTGGTTCAACGTTTCGATACGGAACAATATGCATCCAATAATAAAGTCTCCATTCAGGTGGCTGCGCGGGAATTGCGTTATCAATGGTTTGAAGAGTTAATTAAAAAAGAGAATAAGGCTGAATACCTGCTCACGGCTCATCACGCAGATGATAATCTGGAAACCGCAATGATGAACTTCTTCAGGGGTACTGGTTTGCATGGATTGACGGGTATTCCGGAGACAACCGACTATATCCGGAGGCCATTGCTGGGAATTTCAAAAGAAGAGATCCGCACCTTCGCCAGTCAGCATCAGTTGAACTTTGTGGAGGATTCATCCAATCAGTCGTCCAAATACACTCGCAATCTTTTCCGGAATGAGATAATCCCTTTAATTGAAAAGGTGTATCCTGAAGTAAAAGCAAATTTGCAGGATAATATAGCAAGATTCAGGGAGATTGAACAGTTATATAAATTGTCAACAGGAAAATTAATTGAAAAGCTTTGTTACACAAACGGGAAAGAGATCCATATTCCTATCAAACAATTACTGGCTTTTAAGAATAAGGCCATTATTTATGAGATCATTTCCAAATATGGATTTTCCGAGAAGCAGGTTGAAGAAGTAATTAAGCTGGCTGATAGCGTATCTGGCAAATATATTCAGTCTCCAGCTTCGTCTTATCGCATTATCAGGCACCGGCACTGGTTTATTATCAGTCAGGCCCGGGATGCAGGAGCGGAGACCATTGTAATTGAGGAGAAGGATGCTGTTACTCATTTTGCAGAGGGAGATCTGGAAATGAAAACTATTGCAATCGGAAAATTCAGTATAAAAGGTGATGCAGCTTTTGCCTGTCTGGATAAATCAGGCATCCAGTTTCCTTTACTCTTACGCAAATGGAAGCAGGGGGATTATTTCTATCCCCTTGGAATGAAGAAAAAGAAAAAGCTTTCCCGCTTCTTTATCGATCAAAAACTTTCCAAAACTGCAAAAGAAAAACAGTGGGTGATTGAAATGAATAAGAAAATCATTTGGGTGGTAGGCATGCGGATCGATGAACGGTTTAAGGTAATTGACCGGACAAGAGAAGTGCTTGAACTAAGTATCAAGCCATTAACCAATGGGCGATAGTTATTAGTTATCAGCCCCGCATCCTACCGGAATAAACGGACGCGATGCCTGCAGTTGTTCCTTAAAATTATCTATCAGATTAAGATGTCCCATTGCGGTAACAAATGCAATGGTAAATAACAGCCCATAAACTGCACCCCACATATGCGCACCATGATTGATATTGCCGCCTCCTCTTTTATCAAGGTAATAGGATATAGCGAGATACAGAACGGCAAAAAGATATCCTGGTATGTTAATTCCCGGAATGAAAATGATGCCAACCCCAACAGTGGGCAATATCACAATACTTGCAAAAATTATAGCTGATACCGCACCAGAAGCTCCAAGGCTGCGGAAATGATAATCGTCTTTATGCTTCATAAGATCGGGCAGGCTGGCTGCAGCCAGAGCAGTTACATACAATATTATATACATAACCTTTCCCAGGCTTCCGAATACACAATCACTTGAAAAAGCCCTCTCCAATCCGGTTCCAAATGAATACAGTGCGATCATATTGAAGATCAGGTGAGCTGCATCTGCATGGATCAGCCCATGGGTCCACATCCGGTACCATTGTCTGCGCACTGAAATAGATGGTCCATAAAATATAAGATCATCCATTATTCTTTGGTTATTGAAAGCTCCTATTGAAACAAGTACGGTGATAATACAGATGACGAGGGTAATCGATAATTGCATGGTTGGCAGGTGTATTATTTAAACTTAAGTTGTAAACTTACCACTTATTTATGATGGTATTTCTCATTCTTGAGGATAGTGCAGGCCCGGTAAACCTGTTCTGCCAGCATTAATCTTACCAGCTGATGTGGAAAGGTGAGTTCAGAAAGGCTCCATTTGAAATCCGCTCTTTTTAAAATGATCTCATCCAAACCAAAGGCTCCTCCAATTACGAACACCATTTTCTTTACACTCCTGTTGGCAACCTTTTGAATAAAATCAGCAAGACCTTCTGATCCCATCTGTTTTCCATGTTCATCCAGGGCAACCAGGTAGTCTTCCTTTTCCAGCCATTCCAGGATCAGCTCACCTTCCTTTTTCTTGAGGTCCATTTCACTCATCATACCGGCGTTTTTAGGAACTGGAATGATATTCCAATCCACCTTATAGTAATTAGAGATGCGTTTGGTGAAATCTTCCACACCCGCTTTTATATACGGTTCATGATTTTTTCCGATTGCCCAGAATTGGAGTTTCATGTGGTTTTTTTAAAATGCCTTTTTCGGTTCTTCCGCAATCTGAACTTCCGTTACCGGTCCATACTTTTCCGCGATCTTTTTAATATCTGCCGATTTCCCTACCAGTACAAACTGTAAATTATCTTTCGGGAAATATTTGGCAATAATCTCTTTGGCTTTTGCAACGGTGAGTCCGTCAACATTTTTCTGGAAATTATTGATATAGGACTCGTCCAGTTTATACCAAAACATCTGCGTCAATAATCCAGCCAGTTGTCCGCTGGTCTCATAGCGGGGAGGGAATTGGCCTTTTACATAATTCCTGGCAGATGCCAGCGATTGTTCATCTACACCTATTGTGTGTAACCGGTTTATAACAGCCAGAGCAGTATC
>CAMLGP010000250.1 GCA_946479535.1 uncultured Bacteroidota bacterium | reverse complement strand
CTCCCTTGACCCTGCCTTTGCAAAGAACCAGTCTACCATGTGGCCGGCCCACCAGTTATTCAATACCCTGGTAGAAGTGGACAGTCAGTTGCATATTGTTCCATCGCTTGCAAAAAGCTGGGAAGTTTCTGACAACAGGCTGATCTATACCTTTCATTTAAGAAATGATGTTTTTTTTAATGATGACCCTGCCTTTGAAAATGGCAAGGGCAGAAAATTGAATGCTAATGATATTGTATTCAGTTTTTCCCGGTTAATAGATACAAAGCTGGCCAGCCCTGGGGCCTGGATCTTTAATCATAAAGTAGACTCTCTCCAGCCTTTCCTTGCACTGAATGATTCTGTTTTCCAGTTAAAATTGCTCAGGCCATATAATCCTGTATTGGGAATTCTCTCCATGCAATACTGTTCTATTGTAGCGCCTGAAGCGGTTAAAAAATATGGACCTGATTTTCGCCGCCATCCCGTTGGCACGGGACCCTTTCGATTTGTTGCCTGGGAGGAAGGTCAGGCATTGGTGCTGGGAAGAAATGATCATTATTTTGAAACGGATGCACAGGGGGCGCCACTTCCCTACCTGGATGGTATCAAGATCACCTTCTATGATAGCAAGGCCACTGAATTCCTTTTATTCCGCCAGAAGAAACTGGATTTTATCAATGATATAGATCCATCCTTCAAAGATGAGTTGCTCACCAAGCAGGGTGAACTGAGAAAAGACTGGCAGGGGAAAGTTCAGTTACATATCACCCCTTATCTCAATGTTGAATATTTGGGAATACTGGTTGATTCAACCAATGCACTGGTAAAAACTTCTCCGTTGCGAATGAAGAAGATCAGGCAGGCGATCAATTATGGATTTGACCGCCGCAAGATGATGCTGTACTTAAGAAATTCATTGAGCTCGCCGGCTGAATCTGGATTTGTACCGATGGGATTGCCTTCTTTTGATTCAGTCAAAGTGAAGGGATATACTTATGATCCTGCCTTAAGCAGGCAACTGTTAACAGAAGCAGGGTTTCCTAATGGAAAGAATCTGCCGGTTATTAAATTATTGACCATTGCCATTTATGCAGATTTTGCTGACTTCCTTGCGAAACAGTTAAGTGAGATTGGAATTCCTGTACAGGTTGAAACAGTTCAGAAAGCGCTATTACTGGAAATGACCTCCAATTCCCGGGCGCTATTTTTCAGGGCCAGCTGGATTGCAGATTATCCTGATGCGGAGAATTATTTATCTGTGTTTTATTCCAAAAACCCTTCACCTCCCAATTATACCAGGTATAAGAATGAACAGTTTGATGCACTCTTTGAAAAAGCATTGCAGGAGCAAAATGATTCAATAAGGTATAACCTGTATCAGCAGGCAGATCAGTTAGTCATTAAAGAGGCGCCGGTAGTGCCGCTATGGTATGATAAAGCCATTCACCTGGTTCAGCCCAACGTGAATGGCTTTTATGCTAATTCTTTAAATCTGCTTGAATTGCGAAGGACGAAGATCAATGCTTCAGCTTATCCTTAAATACCTTCCTGAACTTATCAACCTTAGGCCTGATCACAATGCGGCAATAGGGATTATTCCCTTCATTGTTATCAAAATATTGCTGATGATAATCTTCGGCAGGATAGAATTTGGTGAATGCAGTGATCTCGGTTACAATTGGTTTGTCGAACGCACCACTTTTATCCAGTTCAGCTTTATACTTTTCAGCCTTTGCTTTCTGTTCAGCATTATGATAAAAAACTGCGCTGCGGTATTGAGTGCCTACATCAGCGCCCTGGCGGTTAAGCGTTGTAGGATCATGGGTTTCCCAGAAAACTTCCAGCAATTCATCAAAGGATATTTTGGAAGGATCATAAGTGATCTGCAGGCATTCAGCATGACCGGTTTCACCGGTACAAACTTCTTTATAGGTAGGATTTGCTTTTTGACCGCCACTATAGCCTGAAACTGCGCTGATAACACCATCCAGTTCTTCAAAGATCGCTTCGGTGCACCAGAAACAGCCGTTTGCAAAAGTGGCCACTTCTGTTCCTTTCGGAGTAATTGTACTGTCCATAGTTGTATTGTTATTATTATTCGTCAATTGAGTTCCTGAGCTGGAATTCTGTGCACAGGAAGTTAGGGTAGCAATTGCAAGCAAAAAATAACTGAGGGCTGCTTTCATACTTGTTGTTTTAATATAATCCGGCTTAAATTTCGCACAAATTAGACTTTCGGAGGTCTTCATTTTGTAAGATGTGTGACAGGAGTTTTCGTTTTAGGAAATTGACAACAGATATACGATAATAACAGCTCTCAGGTTCTAAAGTTCAGCACTTTAACAAATCCCGATAAAACAGGTGAAGATTTGGGCAGGTAAGTAAAATCAGCGGTACATTTGACCCCTGAAAATTAAAAAAGGAGTTCCTCCATGGATGGCGGGGGAGGTGACAAATGAAATTATACCCGGAATCGGCATTAGTTCAGTTGGAATTTGACAAGGTGAGGGGGCTGCTGGCGGCCCATTGCCAGACCCAGCATGCCCGTGAAAAGGCTACAAATCTCCGTATCCATACCCGTAAGGAATTTATTGATATTGAGCTCAGACAAAGCCACGAATACCTTCAGCTGCTTCAAAATGGCATTTACTTTCCTAATGATTTTATAACTAATCTGGCCAAAGAGCTGAAACTGCTTTCTATCCAGGGAGCTGTGCTCAATGGAGAGGAGGTATTGCAGATAAGACGGCTGACCGAGAACATTGAGAAGATATTCCGCTGGTTTGATAACGAACGCAGGCAGGCTTACCCCGGACTGGCCCAGGTAATTGCAGATACCTACTATGAGAAAGCGATCATTAAAATGATAGATGAGGTGCTGGATGAGGATGCACAGGTAAAGGATAGTGCATCTACTGACCTGAAAAATATCCGCCTATCCTTATACCGGAAACGCAATGAGCTGAGGCGGGTATTTGAAAAGATCATTGCCCGGCTGAACAAACAGGGATACCTGGCTGAGATTGAAGAAAGCTTCATGAACAGCAGAAGGGTGGTTGCCATTTTTGCAGAGCAGAAAAGAACGGTGAAGGGTATCCTGCATGGAGAAAGTGAAAGCCGCAAAACCTCTTTCATAGAACCAGAAGAAACCATTCAGCTTAATAATGAGGTTACGGAACTTGAAAATGACGAGCGAAAAGAAGTTTATCGCATTCTTCGTGAGTTGACCAGCCAGTTATCATCCTATGCCGGTCTTCTCGGTGTTTATCATACCATTTGCGGTGAATATGATTTTATGAGGGCCAAGGCCAGGCTTGCAGTTGATATAAAAGGAGAATATCCTGTTGTGGTTGATAAGGCGCATGTGCAACTGGTGAAGGCCTATCATCCGCTACTGTATCTCTACAATCAGCGATCTTTCAAAACAACCATACCAGTAGATGTAACGCTGGATGAATCAAAAAGGATCCTGGTCATCAGCGGCCCTAATGCTGGTGGTAAAACGGTTACCCTTAAAACAGTTGGGTTGCTGCAAATGATGGTGCAGAGTGGACTGCTTGTTCCCGTTCATGCATCCTCTGTATTCGGCATCTTCAGGCAGCTCTTCATCCATATTGGGGATACGCAAAACCTGGAATTTGAGCTGAGCACCTATAGCAGTCACCTTATCCACATGAAATATTTCATGGAAAACGGAAATGGGAAAACACTTTTCTTCATAGATGAGCTGGGAAGTGGTAGTGATCCCAACCTGGGAGGTGCATTTGCGGAAGTGATACTACAGGAACTGGCAAAGAAGCATGCATCCGGCATTGTAACCACGCACTACCTGAATTTAAAAGTGATGGCAGGAAAAACTGCTGGCATTATTAATGGGGCCATGGCCTTCGATGAAAAAAACCTGCAGCCTCAATACCGCCTGATCATTGGTAAACCCGGAAGTTCCTATACGTTTTCGATTGCTGAAAGGATTGGACTGGACCCTGCATTAATAAACCGAGCAAGATCACTGGTGGATGAAGATCATTTCCGCCTGGATAAATTGCTCAATCGTACAGAACAGGATCTACAGGGGATCCAGAAGAAGGAAAAGGAATTGCAACAATTGGTTAAAGAGAATGAGCGACTGAAAAAGGAAATGGAGCAGGTGATGAGCAAGGAGCGTCATCAGCAGCAGGTGGAAATATTGAAGGAGCAGAACCGCGTATCGCAGGACCGGATCGCCTATCTGAAAGATATGGAGCGGAAATTAAAGCAGTTGCTGATTGAATGGAGAAAAGAAGAAGACAAGAATAAAGTGATCAAACAGATGCAGGCATTACTGTTCCGGAAGAATGAAGAGAAGACGGTGAGTAAGATGCAGAAGAAAATAGAATCAAAATTTGCAGAGGTGGGTGGTGATATTAAAGTAGGAGCTAAAGTAAAGATGAAGAGAAACCACCAGGTAGGAGAGGTAATGGAACTCAGGGGCAAACGTGCAGTGGTGAAAATTGGACTATTGCCGATGCAGGTGGATATTGCTGATCTTGTTGTGGTAAAAGAAAAGACTACGGAAAGCTAGGAGCAATATATGGTTCGTGGGGACACGAACAACTTAAAGAGCGAACATTTTATTCCCCGGTAAATAATGCTTTCAGTTCCTTGGCATCATCCGGTTTCATTTTACCACCCAGGATAAGGCGAATCTGTCTTCTTCTCAGGGCACTTTCAAATAATTTCCTTTCATCATCAGTTTCAGGAATAATAGGAGGAACAGGCGTAGGCTTATTATTGGGATTCAATGCTACAAAAGTATAATATGCTTCATTGCTTTTGTATTTGTACTGATGCTTCAGGTCTTCTCCCCAAACCCGCAAATGTACTTCCATGGAAGAATTAAAAGCCCGGCTTACTTTGGCTTCAATATGTACAACATTTCCCAGCCTGATCGGATTTTCAAATGAGATATTATCAACTGAGGCGGTAACTACCGGAGCATTGCAATGTTTTTGAGCTGATAATGCTGAAGCGATATCCATCCAGTACATGAGCCGGCCACCCATCAGGTTCCCGAAGACATTGGTATCATTGGGTAAAACCAGTTCAGTCATAACAATAAGGCTGGACGATGATTTGCGTGGCTCCATTTAAAAAACTTTATGCAAATGTAAGGGGTTATAAATGTAATGACATGAGCCCTATCTTTGCATCCACACTTACAGAGTATGACATCACCCGCTGTTATTTCTTTTGATAACACAGAATTCGCATTTGAACATAAGACCGATAAGCAACTTAAGAAAGCCCGCTTCCTTTTTTCCTCCATGTCAAAGCCCTGGCTGGTAAAGCTGGGAATTAATGTTACCCCCTGGGCCATACGGGTGGGGTTACCAATAAAAGGCATTATCCGGAATACCATTTTCGCGCAATTTGTAGGAGGTGAAACCCTGGCCGAAACTGCGTTGGTAGCAAAAAAACTCGGAGTTTATAATGTAAAAGTGATCCTTGACTACGGTGTGGAAGGCGGTAACGATGGGGAGA
>CAMLGP010000249.1 GCA_946479535.1 uncultured Bacteroidota bacterium | reverse complement strand
TCCTTAGTGGCAAAATAAATTCCCAGGCATAAGACTATTACGATAATTATAATAATCCATACCCTTCTTTTTTCCCAGTATTCATTCCGGGCCTCACGATTTATAAACTCATCGATTGTATTGGTAAGTGCTGTATTTCCTTCTGCAATCTTCTTCAACCTTTCAGCAAGATCTTTTGCGTTGTTCAAAGTAAGAAAATGCGCCGTCTTTATGGCTGTCAGAATGATCTCCTTATTTACTGATTCTTCCTGAAAGGAATTTAGGGTAAGTATGGTTGAATCACTAAGGAGGGAAACCAGGTATTGGTACAAACCTTCTTTGTCCATTCTATGCACATCCAGGCGACTGGTATATTTATCCAGTTCCAGTAATTGCTTCAATACGGTAACTGGTGTAATGATTTCCTGTTTCCTTCTTTGCCCAATGCTTTGCGCATACCAGCGCTGTTGCAGATAAAGATCTTTTTTAGCAGGGTGGGTTAAAGTCTCATAGGCTTCCTTTATTTCCGTGAATTGCGCAACGGCATAAGGATCATTACCATTCTTGTCTGGATGATAAACAAGCGCCAGCCTGCGGTAGGCTTTTTTAATTTCCTCCAGACTGGCAGATGGTGTTAACTCCAGTACGCTATAATAATCCTTTAGATACACCTGCGTCTTTATGCCAAATATTTTTTGAAAAACTCCAGCGTCCTTGACCAGGCAAGTTTGGCAGCTGCTTCATTATAGCGTGCAGTGGATGTATCATTATGGAAGGCGTGGTTCACTCCTTCATACATGTATTTTTCGTAAGTGATATTATTCTTTTTCAGTGCTTCTTCAAAAGCCGGGATGCCTGCGTTCACTCCCTCATCCAGGCCTGCATAATGTAACTGGAGAGCTGCTTTTATTTTGCCAACATCTTCTGCTTTGGGCTGTCTTCCATAAAAAGCTACAGCAGCTTTGAGTTGAGGTACGTTTACAGCAAGATTGTTAGACATAGCGCCACCCCAGCAGAAGCCTACGCAACCATATTTGCCATTTGAATCTTTACGGCTGGGTAAATAATCAAATACCTTGATGAAGTTTGCCAGATTATCTTCTGCTTTCAGTGTTGTAAATTTTTGTCTTGCCTCATCTTCATCGGAAGGATTACCCCCTATCGGAGCCAAAGCATTCGGTGCAATGGCCAGATAGCCTGCTGCTGCAGCACGCCGTGTTACATCCTCAATATGCGGAGTCAATCCACGGTTCTCATGGATCACGATTACTGTGGGATATTTTTTCTCTTCTTTTGGACGCGCCACATAAGCCTGCATTTCCCCCTGTACACCGGGATAACTGATCCTTTCTGTAAACAGGTCCTGATCTGAAGTTACCGCCGCATGTGCATAATTAGATTCTATTAATGGAAGTACAGCCATTGCTGTGGCAGTGCTTCCTGTGATCATTGTCAGGCGGCGCAGGAACTCTCCGCGGGTTAATGGCTTGTGGGTATATTCATCATAGAGGTTAATAATACGCTGGTCCATAAATAGTGTTTTTAGGAGTTTAAAGTTAAGACCGTTTCTGTTAAAAAAATTGGCAAAAAGTTTTCATAACAATATGCTTTCTAACAGTTTGATGCAACTAACAGGCATGAAAATGGCTCATTTTTGTGTTACAAGTTCTTTTCATCGTTAGCCGAACCACGGCATATTCCCGGAATAAATCACGGTCCCGTGAAATAAACTGAGACGTTGCCGCATGAAGAGACTTGCTTTTGAAAACAAATAAAATTATTCCACATGAAGCGCTTGTTGTCATTGACCGCCCTGGCATTCTCCATAATGCTGTTAGCTTCGTTTAAAAATACTGCGAGCGCGCAGGTCCGCGCCGGCATCAGTATTAATTATCAAACTTTCTATGATGAATTGGATCCTTATGGCCGCTGGATCGATTATCCAGAATACGGTTATGTATGGATACCCGATGCTGGTCCGGATTTTCGACCCTACAGCACCAATGGCCACTGGGTATGGTCTGATGAGTATGATTGGATGTGGGTATCCGATTATGACTGGGGATGGGCGCCATTCCATTATGGCCGCTGGATGGAAGATCCTTACTATGGCTGGATCTGGGTTCCCGGTTATGAATGGTCTCCTGCCTGGGTTGCCTGGAGAGATGGTGGTGATTATTATGGCTGGGCTCCTATACGTCCTGGTATCAACATCAGTATTGGCTTCAACATTGGTGGCTATAGCTGTCCGGATGATTACTGGTCCTTTGCTCCACGCCGTTATATTACTTCTCCACGCATCTATGATTATTGCGTACCGCGCAGAAATAATGTAACCATCATTCATCAGACAACGATCATCAATAATTTTAATTATAACCGCAATGTATTCCGTACAGGTCCTGGTCGCAGGGATGCAGAACGTTATGCAGGAAGGATCAATTCAGTTCGTTTCCGTGATGCACGGGATCCCGGCAGGGCAAGGGTAAGAGGTAATGAAGTTGCTGTTTATCGTCCTAATGTACAAAGGGATAATAACAGGAGCTTTCAGCCACGCAGGGTACAGCAGTATGATAGAAATGGCCGTGGTGATATAAGTCGTGCTAATGGAAACAATCTTCCTCAACGTCAGGGAACGATCAACAATCGCGGATTTGATCGTAATAATCCAAATAATAATGATGAGCGTCGTTTCCGTAATAATGATAATGGAAATGGGATCAGTGGCCGTCGTAACAATGTAATTACCCGCGACAGGGCTGAACCACAAAATAATGGTAATAACAATGGCAATACCCGACCTGAAAGGCCTAATCGCCAGTTTGAACCTCGTAATAACAATAATGAGGTAGGTGAAACAAGTCCTTCCAGGGGAGGAAGAAATCGGGATAATGGCAATAACCCTGGTAATGGTGGAAACAGGGATAGGAATATCTTCCAGCGTAATGATAATCCGGGAGCCAACAGCCCTATTGAAAGAAGGAATACGGAAACACAGCCTGGTGAACGCAGGATGCAGCGTAGGGAAGTATTTGATCGGGGGAACAGTGGTCGCCAGATAGAACAGCCCAGGCAAATGGAGCAACCCCGGCAGAGGGAACAGCCTCGCAGGATTGAACAGCCTCAGAGTCGCCAGTTTGAGCAACGCCGTGTTGAACAGCCTCAACAACAACAGAGGAGTTTTGAACCGCGCGGTGGAAGTCAGTCGCAGGGTGGTGGAGGACGTCAGTTTGAACGCAGGAACGACAATAACGGCGGTGGCGGAGGTGGTAATAATGGCGGAGGCCATGGCCACAGAGGAAGATAAAATCGATTCTCACACAATAAATAAAAACCCCTTTCATTAGGGGTTTTTATTATCTTTAAGAGCAACCGAACCCAATATCCCGTTAGTTCTGTACTTGTCCCGGCACTACTATTGAGATGTTGAACCATTTGATCTCCTATGATGAAAAAGCTACTATCCCTATTGCTGATCGCATCCTGCGTTTCAGCCAACAGCCAGATCATTACAACTGATGATCTGATCAATATCACTTCCCTTTCTGATAAGAAACTCAGCGGATATATGTCAAAGCTGAATTTTGCCCAAACCGCCCGGAATGTGGAAGAAGGTGCCGTTACCAATGAATTCTTTTATAATAATAAGAAGAACCCAACTGATACCATTATGCGATTCGTATCGGGTTTCCGCAGAGGAAAAATAACAGGCTCCATCTTTCAGACATCTTCCTATGAAGAATTCTACCGCGTGTTATACCAATTCAAAGCAAAAGGCTTCATTGGAGGCAATCCAAAAGCCGACAGCCTTTTCCGTTATGATAGCACATTCAGGGATACTTCAACCTTTTTCCAGAAAGAAGATATGACCATCAATACAAAGGAAGAGATCAAAGATGATATCAAGGTCTACAAAATAGTACTGGAGAAAAAACCGGTGCCTACCGCCAATTCCGTTCGCTTCGCAGAGGATCTGTTGCTGTTTGATTCACATGAAAACCTGGTGGCCTTATTTGGCGCAGCCAATGTAAGAAGAGATATGTTTTTTTTCAGTCAGCAGGACTCAAGCCGGTGTTCCGTATTATTTCCCAATACACCAAGGCAGGCTATTTTTATCTGGGAGGATCAAGAACAGGGCAGAGTTATTTCCTTTCTGATGATCGGCGGAGGACTACGGCCTAAAGGCTCTTCAGATTTTGATCAATCCATGGCATTAAATAGCTGGAGAAGTTATAGTGGCCTTTCCACTGGTATGCGCATGGCCGAAATGCTTCGCATCAATGAAATGGATTTTAATTTCTTTGGATCATCCTCCGAGTTTGGATTAATGGTGGTTCCGGAGAAGAAAGGTAATATAGACTTCAAAAAAATAGGCGTCACCTTTGGCTGCCTCAATTGCAGCGGTTCTCCTTTAATGAAAAAAGAGAAGATCAGTGCAGAAGCGGCTATTGCAGCCGGCTTGCAACTGTATATTGTGTCGATGGTGCTAATGCCGTAATAGATCCCACACCTAATCCCATAAGAGCTTGATTATTTCTTTCTGGCTTTGAATGCAACCCATAATACCAGCACTACAACAAGACCTACCAGGAAGAATGCCCACCACATTCCTGCTTTAAAGATTGTTTCCACTACACCACAACTGCTAAGGAAAAGCAGATTCACATACAGGAAAAAAAGCACGAAGGGAACTTTAGAATTCATACGATTTTCTTTATAAGTATAAATTCAAGGATCATACCAGCTAAAGGCTAACAGCTAATAGCTATTAGCTGTTAGCCTTTAGCTATTAGGTTTAAATATTTTTGGTGAAAGTTTTCTACACTTTTAGCGAATCCTTGTATTAATCCCTGAATTCCTGGCTGATCATTAATCCATAATAACCCCCATCCAGGATGCCGATACCCAGGCGGCCAAAGGAAGGATTTAGAATATTGGCCCTGTGGCCGGGAGAGTTCATGAGATTGGTATGTGCTATTTCAAGGGTTTGGGCAAGCGCCAGGTTTTCACCAGCTGCTTTGAATTTTACATTGGCAGCCTTCATGCGGTCAAAGGGACTTTGTCCTTCGGGATTTTCATGCGCAAAATAACCCCGCACAAACATATCCTGGGAATGCTTGCGTGCTACTACCGTAAGTTCCGGATCAGCTTTCAAAGGTTTCAATCCTGCCTTTGCTCTTTCCTTATTTACCATTTCCAGCATTTGCATTTCCAGGAAAGGACGTACTTCAGCTTTATCGTATTTAAAGGAAAGTGGAACCTTCTCATGAGAAGAAGGGTGCACGGTAAGGCTATTCATGGTTTGCCTTACTGCCCCATCAAATACGGGTGCCAGTTTACGATTCACCCATTCTGCTTTCATTGCCAGCGGTCCGGCAAATTTGCTGTTCCTTGTTTGTTCCGTAATATTATCCCGCAGTGGTAAGGCAAGTAACAATGCGGATATCATAATGATGTAGATAAGGCCGTTAATGGCTCCTGGTATAAGGCCAAGGAACCGGTTTACGCCACTATCATTGGTTTGA
>CAMLGP010000248.1 GCA_946479535.1 uncultured Bacteroidota bacterium | reverse complement strand
TTGTTTATAAACAGAGCCATTCATCCGGTCATTTTATTAATGATGAGATCAGAAGTTTTGCGGAGGATAACCAGGGGCGTTTATGGATCGGAGGAAAGGCTACCGGTCTGCAACTGATGAATAAACAGCAACAGACCTTTCATAATTACCGTAATAACCCAATGCAGGAGGGCTCCATTGCTGATAATACAATCAACTGCATCTATAAGGATAAAGAAGGAAGGATATGGGTTGGTACCCCCAAAGGGATCAGTCTATGGAATCCTGCACAGGATAGATTTACGCAAACATTCCTGTTGCCGCCTGCCAATCCTTCTCCTTCGCTAACAATTTATGATTTTTACCATGATGAGAATAATGATCTTTGGATCGGTACCAGTGATGGAATTTTTTTAAGAAGAAATAATAGTAGCCAGCTCTTCCATTTGCCAGTTACTTACCAGGGAAACAGACTGGCGGTAACAAAATTCTTTAGAGATAAAGAAGGACAATTCTATATCGGCACCAATTATTCCCTTTTCCTTTATAATAAAGAAACAAACTCGGTTAGTCTCCTTCCCAATACTGAAAAGGACAAGGTGATGAACAAGATCATAGAATCTCGAGTTGTATCTGTTGTAGAGGATATGATCGATGGTCACCCGGTAATACTTGTTTCACCGTACGGCCATTACCTGGCTTATTATGACCTTCAGGAAAAGCATTGGGTTTCCCGACTGGATTCTGCCAGGAACATTATCACCCGCTTCAACATAAAGGATAATCTAATTCATAAACTTTATAGATCAGCCAGTGGCAAGATATGGCTGGCGGCTGCTAATGAAGGATTGGGAGAATGGCTCACCAATACAAAATCAGGCAGCGTTTTTTATACCAATGATCCCCTGAAAAATGAAGGCTTAAGTAATAATCATGTGTTTGATATAACAGGTGATGGTAATGGTAATCTCTGGGTAAGTACCTATGGAGGGGGCCTGAACTTTCTTTCATTCAAAGGAAGAAAGATCAAACATCTGGCTGCTACAAATAACCTGTTGGAGGGGATAGCTACAGATAAAAAAGGCAATCTGTGGATGATCACCAATGGAAACCTGCAGAAGTATGATACTGGATCTCATTCCAGCAGGACTTATAATCTCCCTGACCTTGAAAAGTCCGGAGGTGTTAAGGGTTATATCTATAAAGACAACGAAGGCAGGATGTATGTGGCCGGCAATAACTATTTTATAGAATTTCATCCGGATTCAATTGATGATACAAAGGCCAGGCCAACTGTATATCTCACGGATTTTAAAATATTCAATACCTCTTACAGCCATTTGCTGTCTGACAATACCATTAAACTCAGTCATCGACAAAATTATTTTACCCTGGAATTTGCGGCGCCTGAATATGCCTTGTCTCAGACAGTGCAATATCAATACATGCTGGAAGGGTTTGACAAAGAATGGCTGGACAATGGTTCGCGTAATAATGTTGTGTTCTCCAATCTTCCCGGTGGTACCTATACCTTCCGCGTGAGGGCAACCAACAATCCTGGTACCTGGAGTGAAATGGACCAAAAACTTAAGATCATTATTACGCCACCAATCTGGAAGCGCTGGTGGTTTTATGGATTATGTGCACTGTTTGTTGCCGTATCCACTTATTTCCTGTACCGTTATAGAATTAATGAGCTCCTGAAACGGCAGGCGATCCGCAACAAAATCGCACAGGATCTTCATGATAATGTGGGTTCAACGCTTAGCAGTATTTCTGTTTACAGCCAGGTAGCCCAGATACAAAGTGATGAAGGTGATAAGAAACAACTGAATGATATCCTTGGTAAGATCAGCACTACTTCTACAGATATGATCTCCGAAATGAATGATATAGTTTGGGCTATTAATCCACGCAATGACAGCATGGAGAAGATCGTGCAGAGAATGGAATCATTTGCGAAACCTCTGCTGGCAGCATGTGGAATTTATTTCAGTACGCACTATGATGAAGCTATCTATTCTGCAGTTCTGGACATGGAAAAGAGAAAGAATTTTTACCTGATATTTAAAGAAGCGATCAATAATATTGTCAAGTATTCAAAAGCAACGGAAGTATTGGTGGAAATAAAGGTCAGGAAGGGTAAGCTGGAACTACTGGTGAAAGATAATGGAGTCGGTTTTGACACTGGTAAAATGATGCAGGATCAACGGCAATCCCTATCCGGAAATGGTTTGCGAAATATGAAAATCCGGGCAGCCGAAATGAAAGCGGAAATTAAAGTAATAAGCCAGCCCGGGGAAGGTACTGTGGTTCAGCTCACCAGCCCCATCCCCTGATTCGGGGATAGGCAGATTGGCAGGATTAATGGAACTTTAATTAACTTTTTAATTATGAGTCTTCGTATCGCCATTTTTGACGACAACAAGAATATCAGGGAGAGTATTTCCATGTTGTTGAAAACAGTTAAGGATTTTGAAGTAGTGGGTTCCTTTTCCCATGTGCTGGATTGTGTGGATGATACCCGCGAATGCAGGCCTGATGTAATATTAATGGATATTGAAATGCCTGGTATGACCGGCATTGAAGCAGTTCTTAAAATAAAAAAAGAGTTCCCGCATATTCAGATACTGATGCAGACTGTGTTTGAAGATGATGACCGTGTATTTGATTCTATTTGTGCAGGTGCATCAGGTTATATTCTCAAGAACCACCTGAATGTAAAGTTGCTGGATGCCATTCGTGAATTA
The DNA here is from genome assembly GCA_946479535.1 of uncultured Bacteroidota bacterium. The sequence continues at coordinate 2,795 of CAMLGP010000248.1, read as the reverse complement.
CAGTTTGGAGGCTCGCCCATGTCTCCATCCATAGCGCGGAAAGTGCTGAATAAAATGCAATCTGTTCAGCAGTATATTAAGCCCGAACAGGCACCTGATTACAATCTTACTCCTCGCGAAAAAGATGTACTGGCCTGTATTGTTGAAGGCTTAAGCTATAAAATGATCGCCGATAAATTATTTATCAGTTATGAAACCGTAAGAAGCCATGTAAAGAAGATCTATGAAAAGCTGCATGTGGCGTCACTAACAGAAGTAGTGGCAAAAGCGATCAATCAGCGGATCGTATAGAGATCATCTTGTTCCACTCAATATCTCACCCAGTTCCTTATCAAATAATCCATCATGCCCGTATTCAATTACGCGGCCCAGTTCCTTTCCTTTCTTCATTACCATGATAGTAGGCACATTGGTTACATTAAGCGCTTCAGATAAATGACTGAGCGTTTTCTTGTCTCTGTCCACACCAATAAGCGTTACTTTTTCTTTTGGAAATCCTGACTGGTCCAGGAGGGAAAACAGGCGGGGCACTACAAAATGAGAATCTTCGCACCACGTACCCATAAATACCATCAGCTGTATGGAATCAGCATTTTTGCGGAGTTGGGAAACTGCTATTGTCTGTGGGGCATACGCTTTCTGATTTGCTGCATACCATTTAAAAGTTGGCTCCTTTTCAATTAGATCCCGGGAAATAATTCCTTTAAAAACTTTTTCTCCTGTTGTAACGTCAGTAGAGATTTCATATTGATTTTGTGCGAAGAGGTGAAATCCGGTTAGCAGTACGGATAAACCAAGCACCATCAGTTTCTTCATGTTGTGAAATAGATAGGTTGTAAAAATAAGACAGAAACAGGACCATGCCTGTTAAAACTTACTATGGACGAATTGCAGACGGGAACAGGCTGTCAGAGGGTTGCTTTGATTTCCAGAAGGAAGCTTTTGATCTTTTCCAGCGACTGGATCATGGCGAATTTTTCTTCTGCCTTCTTATTCTTTTTGAGATAATCTTTAGCGCCTTCAATAGTGAATTTTCTGCGGCGGAGGAGATCATAGATCAATACCAGGTTCTTTACATCAATTGGCCTGAAAAAACGGTCACCTTTTCTGTTCTTGCGGGGCTGAAGTATATCGAATTCTATTTCCCAGTAGCGGATCAGGGACTGATTTTCCTTGAACATGCCAGCAACTTCACCAATAGAATAATATTGTTTTTGAAACAGGATCTCATCTTCAGGAACCTGAATGAGATCAGCAGCCAGACCAATATCTTTAAGGGAACGGCGTCCACGGGTGGATCCCGTCTTCTTGGCAGTAACAGGAGGTTCAGCAACTGGCTTTTCCTTGGGTTTGATCCTTGCTATTCCTACGCCTGGATTATTGGGAATTTCTGTTTCTTCTGAACCACTAAACTCAAAAGTTATTTGTGTAAGAGGTTTATCCATGAATTGTTATAAAGGTACAACCGATGTGCCCTTACAGCAAAGTTGATACCACAGTGTGGAAAAATCAATAATAAGTAATCAACGTAAGTGAATAACCGTGATTCAGCAGGAATATTTACGTAATTCGAAACTGGCATCCGGAATTTCACGGATGCTTTTCACAGACCTTGATATGTCCGGGCAGGTTTATGTCAACTGTAAATATGACTGTAGGGTCCAACTCATATTGGAGTTCACTATTAATCCAGGCTTTGATTGGATGAGGCAGCCAGTTTCAGGAGACGCTCAAACTGATCAGGTGAAAGATCATTATAGAAGAAATAGGCAGGATCTATCTTATTGCCGTTCTTATGCACTTCGTAGTGGCAATGTGGTCCGGTGGATTTACCAGTACTACCTACCCATCCAATCACTTCTCCTCTTTTGACGGCTTCACCGGACTTCACTTTTACCCTTACCATATGGCCATAAAGGGTCTCATATCCGTAACCATGGTTGATCACAACGTGATTCCCGTATCCATTACCTGTATTTCCTCCTGTGCGCACAACCCCGTCAGCTGTAGCATAAATAGGGGTCCCCTGCGGAGCGGCAAAATCAAGCCCCGCATGCATCTTTATTGTCTTATAAACGGGGTCAATACGATGCCCGAAACCAGACGCGATCCGCGAAAGATCCTTATTGCTTACAGGCTGTATGGCGGGAGTATGTGCCAGCAATTGCTCCTTATTCTTTACCAGCCCATCCACCTCATTGTAAGATTTGGTTTGAATGCTGATACGGTTACTCAGATTGTCAAGCGTATTGGAAATCGAAGCAAAAAGCTGCGTATTATTCATTCCTTCTACTGTTGCAATCTCAATCTGCTCTTCCAGTTCTTTCGCTCTCGCACTATCAGGAATGGGATTGGCTTCAAAAATGGCCCGGTAAACATTATTATCCCGTTTCTCCAGCTCCTTCATTTGTTGAGAAATCGTCTTGAGCTGTTCATTGAATTCACTATAACGATCCTTAAGCAACCCATTCTGCCTGCGTAACAATTGTTCATTGGGCGAACCTACAAACTGAAATGCAAATAAAGAGATAAGTGTAGCGGTAACGAAGGCAGCAGCTATGAACCCGAATATGCGCAATAGTTTAACGCGCAATGGTACTTCGAGTTTTTCATAGCGAAGTGTATTGGTATTATAGTAATATTTGATTTTCTTCATGACAAACCAGCTTTTCACTCCGTAATTGCTGAGTCAGGCTGAGTTTAAATGCCGTTTGAAATACTACCTTTGCCTACCTGCGAAACACCCTTGGTGTACGCAGGTAGGCAAAGGTAGGCGACAAATATAAGTCGTTCAG
>CAMLGP010000247.1 GCA_946479535.1 uncultured Bacteroidota bacterium | reverse complement strand
TGCAATCAGACGGGAAACACCACCTATGGCGTAGCCAAACAAAGGTTGGAGTCAGACGGGAAACACCACCTATGGGCTACCCAAATAAAGGTTGGAGTCAGACGGGAATCACCATCTATGGCGTAGCCAAACATTGCTCCAGTCTTATAGTATATCCACAAAAAAACACCCCGGAAAGATTTCCGGGGTTATTTAAAAGATTTGTGATCGAAGAAAGAAGTTGACTGATACTGGATTTTTAGGTTTTTCGGATGTTTGGATATTCGGTTTTTCTGGATCTGGATATTTGGTTTTTTCAGTCGGTATTGGATCGGTTTTTCGGTCGAAATTGGATAGCGGTCTTTTCAGTGATATTGGATGGATTGATAATTACTATCAATCAACTTCTGGTACAAACATAGTCTACTGGTAAACACTGGCCAAGAGGAAATGTACCCGATCTCGCACCGAAAATTACGATAAGCATCAAGATTGAAATCACTGATTCTAAAGGACTAACAAGCGTTTTGTTGTCCTAAAAATCAAGTGAATTAATAGATACACTTATCTGTTTATCGGGGCATATATATAATATAGACGATCCTGAACCGAATTAGTACTTCACTTTCTGGCCATGGCTCGTGTCTCACGAACCATAACTGCTGGTTTCATTTCCGATTCTCGCCATGGCTCGTGTCTCACGAACCATAACTGCTGGTTTCATTTCCGATACTGGCCATGGTTCGTGTCTCACGAACCATAACAGCTGGTTTCATTTCCACATATCCTTTCCACGCTTTTTCCTCAAGTATATGATAGAAGCTATTCCTCACGCACTTCCCTTATTTTAGCGGCCAAATCGCTGCACTATGAGGAAGATTCTCAGCCTTGCGCTGTTTATTCCATTGCTGTCTATCGGACAAAAGCTCCCTTCCATTGAAGAAAAGACAAGAGATACAAAGAAATATGAAGGATACCTGAATTTTTATTGGGACGAGAATAGTGGAAAGATATGGCTCGAGATCAACCATGTGGATACTGAGTTATTATATGTAACCTCTCTTCCTGCAGGATTAGGTTCAAATGATCTAGGCCTTGACCGGGGACTACTCGGAGATCAGGCAGTGGTGAAGTTTGTTAAAACAGGTAGAAAGATCCTGCTGATCCAACCCAATTATAATTACCGTGCTATAACCACTGATCCGGCTGAACGAAGAGCGGTGGAACAATCCTTTGCCCAATCTACGCTTTGGGGATTTACTGTTGAAGCCGAAACAGGTGATCATTACCTGGTTGATGCAACTGATTTTATCATGCGGGATGCCATGAAGGTCAGTAATCAGTTGCGCAGTAGCCAACAGGGAAATTATACATTAGATAAAACCCGGTCGGCCCTCTATCTTCCCCGCACCAAAAACTTTCCCTTAAACACTGAATTTGAATCCACTGTTACGTTTACCAACAATACTGGTGAAGCAGGAAATTATGTTCAATCGGTAACTCCATCACCTGATGCCATTACCTTGCGAATACATCAGTCTTTTGTGCAGCTACCGGATAATAATTATAAACCGAGGGTATTTGATCCACGCTCCGGATATATTCCGATCTCTTATTATGATTACAGTACACCGATTGCTGAACCGATAGAAAAGTTTTTTATCATTCGTCATCGCTTACAGAAAAAGGATCCTACTGCGGCAAGGAGTGAAGCGGTTAAACCAATTATCTATTACCTGGACAATGGCACACCTGAACCAATCCGGTCTGCCTTACTGGAAGGTGCCAGTTGGTGGAACCAGGCATTTGAAGCAGCAGGATACATCAATGCCTTTCAGGTTAAGGTGCTGCCAGAAGATGCGGACCCCATGGATGTGCGATACAATGTGATCAACTGGGTACATCGGTCAACCCGTGGCTGGAGTTATGGCGCATCCGTAACTGATCCCAGAACAGGTGAAATCATTAAAGGAAATGTTACATTAGGTTCCCTGCGTGTTCGTCAGGATTACCTTGTAGCCACAGGCTTATTGGCCCCATTTGATCCCGATAGCTATCCGGATGGTGTTCCCACTGATAATAAGATGTTGAAGATGGCATTGGAACGATTAAAGCAACTGGCAGCGCATGAAGTGGGACATACATTGGGCCTAATGCATAACTATGCATCCAGTGTATCCAACAGGGCCAGTGTGATGGACTACCCCCACCCGCTTGTGACGCTGAATACCGAAGGTAATATTGACTTGAATAATGCTTACGATAACAAGATCGGCGACTGGGACAGGGAAGCGATCAAATTCGGTTACCAGGATTTTCCCCCAGGCACCAATGAATCAACTACATTAAATAAGATCCTGACTGACGCTGCAGGCAGAGGATTACTATTCATATCAGACCGTGATGCCCGCACTCCGGGAGGGTTGCACCCTCAGGCTCATTTGTGGGATAATGGTGCCGATGCCGTTGCAGAATTAAGAGAGGTTATGGAAGTGCGCGCAAAAGCGTTGAACCAGTTTGGGGTAAATGATATCCGCCCGGGTACACCCATGGCCATGCTGGAAGACGTGCTGGTGCCAGTATATTTCTATCACCGCTACCAGTTGGAGGCTGCTACCAAAATGGTTGGGGGGATGTTTTATTCTTATGCAGTGCGGGGAGATAACCAGGTGGTGACCCGCTCTCTTTCTAAACAGGAGCAGTCGCGGGCCCTGAGTGCAATAATCGAATGTATGGACCCGTCGTTCCTCATATTACCCGATCGTATCGCTCAATTAATCCCACCCCGTCCGGCAGGTTACGATTTTGGAAGGGAGCTATTTCGTAAAAGGACCGGACTGGGCTTTGATGTTTTATCACCGGCTGAAACAGGAGCTGATCTTCCCCTCTCCTTCTTATTTAATGTGGAGCGATTAAACCGAATGGCTGAATATGAGATAACCAGTAAGGGATTGGGAGTGACGGAAATGATCGATACATTATTTAAACATACCTGGAGGGCCAAACCCGAGACTGGTATAAAGCGACTGATCCAGTTGCAAACCTCACAGGTTTTGCTTACCTATTTATTAGCCACGAGTATAAATGACAATGCATCCTTTGCCGTAAAAGCTGCTATACAGGCCAAATTGAAAGATCTCCAAACTTATGTGGCCAATCAGATCAAGGGCACCACGGATGAAACCTATCTGGGGCATTTATTATTGGCGCAGGAGCGGATGAAGGATGCCACTAAAGCGAAACCGACTATACACAAAGAAATTCCACCCGGTTCACCAATAGGATGTGATGAATAAAAGAAACACGAATTTTGCCGCACGTGAGTTTATCCTGGTTTGAACATATTATACAGAAAGAGCAGGTGCATGCTAAGGAAGGCCATTGGGTTAGCCTTTCAGGTGTCGGCGATAAGGAATCATGGAGTTTCAGTGAGGAGTGGTCTTCTCATGCAGAGACTGGCCAGCAGAAGACCTGGGACTGGACGGCAGATGAGCGACTGCAGCTATTTTTTAAAGAAACTAAAACAGAGCCTTCACAATTAGCCGGAAAGTTAGTGTTGGATGCGGGTTGTGGGAATGGTCAGTTGACAAGAGCAATAGCAGCCGCAGGAGCTTATGTGGTGGGGATAGATAAACAGGCGCATTTACCAAAAGGAGAAGAGCGATGTCAGTTTGTTCAATGTGATTTTGATAATCCACCCTTTCAGAAGCAAAGCTTTGATATTATTATAGCAAATGGATCTATTCACCATACCAAAAACACTTTTCAGTCGTTTCAATCACTTGCCACACTCGTAAAAAGAGGTGGTAAATTATATGTATGGGTCTATAAAAAACAGACTGGTTTTAAAAGACTCTTAACATTTGCATTGGATTTTTCCCGGTTCTTTATCAGTCGCTTTCCCACGCGTCTACAAAAGTTTACAGTTAACTGTTTAACAGATTTCTTTTATATACTCTCCCGCATCCGCAGAGGAGAAAACTCCAAACGATCTAAAGAAGAAATTCGGATTAATATCTATGATGCATTCACCCCTCGTTACCGGCATTATCATACTAAAGAGGAAGTATCAAAATGGTTTAAGCAATGTGGCTTTGACGCTGTTGAAGTAACGCATGATAATAATAGGTATGGGTTTGGGATGCTGGGGATAAAATAATATTGAAACAGACTACTTATTTGCATTCTATTTTGCTACTATTACTTCTAATTTACGTTGGATGGTCAAAAAGATATTCCTTAATAAGGAAAGAAAACTCCTTAAATGGGAAATCATAATATTCGTTAAATCCAAGCTTTAATCCCCTTCCATCAAGTTTTTTGGTAAAATTTTTAAAGCTATTAATAATCTCCAGAGGACTAGCCACAATATTTGTATCGGATGTATTCAGAAGCCAGTTTCTCACCTCTACAATTACATTTTCAATAATCCCTTCATGGGTTATTATGTCCACTCCATTAATATCAGACAAATATTTTTGATACAGATATTTTGTTTTTTCAAATATCAATGCATTCTTCAATCGCTGATTTCTATTTCCAAATCTTTTTGCGCCAAAGAATACTCCTAGCTCGAAAGGCATATTGAACCTTGGAAGTCCTTCCTGTGTTAATTCGATACGGGAAATATCATGTATCCCAAATTTACACTGCTCAATTAAGCGAAATATTTTATCCAGCCTATTATCCATAGAATTTTGCTCGGCCAATGCAGATATAGGATGAAACCCACAAGAATAGGCAGTGAAAACAATTGCCCTTAGCAAGGGTTGAAACTGCTCATCAAATGGACAGTTTATGAAAATAGAATTTTCATAAACCGGTGTTGTCAGGTTACGCACAATAATAATTAGATGGGGCAAAATAAATGGACCTTTAGAAAAAATTCTTTCTGTTGGTCATTCTGATAGCATCCTTTTTTGAATGTCCAGCTCTAATTAAGCTGGCCCTAATTCTTTGCCTGGCAGCCTCTACTTCTTCCCTCGTTGGCTTAGTTCTAGGCGCAGATGCAGCCCATTCTTTCATTAATTTTCTGGCTTTAGCTCTCCACAAGGGGTTCTCAATTGAACATTCGCCAATCTTTTCATTCTTCATAATCATTCACATTTAAGAAGCAAACCTACAATAAGCCTAATGAAATATCCGATTATAAACGCTTATTATTGGATTACATCAAATAGAAAAAACTCATGAAATAATGTTTTTTCACTGATTGAAAATTTATCCGCTTTTCTCATATTGCATTTTAAATATGATGCCATGAAAAAACAACACTTTGATACATCCTAAAAGTATCTCCAAAAATTCAGCGCCTCAGCTAAAGAATTCAATTGCGACACCAAACTTCCCTTTTTCTGGCATTTAATCCAGGAATGCATGGAAAGTAAAGACGAGAACGCATTCTTTATCATCCAGGAATGTGAAAATTTTCTAGATCGGAAAATAAAATCCCTTGAAATGAAATTTGGAATAAAAAAACTATCGAAGTATTTCTAACTCAAATTAATTCATCAAATTTCTTCGCAGCATCTTTATTGAATCTTTA
>CAMLGP010000246.1 GCA_946479535.1 uncultured Bacteroidota bacterium | reverse complement strand
TAACCATGCCAATTATGATGAATCCATTGCCAATCCCTGTCCGCAATTGCCGGACGTATTGACAACGAAGGCAGGTAAGAAAGTGACTACACCAGAATTGTGGTGGAAAACCCGCAGACCTGAGTTAGTAGAAGATATTGAACGGGAAGTATATGGCCGGCTTCCGAAAAAATTACCTAAGGTTACCTGGACGGTTAAGATCACTGATCGTGAATTTGTGGGTCGCATTCCTGTAATAGCAAAACAATTGATCGGTCATGTAGATAACAGTGAATATCCATTGATAGATGTAAATATCAATATGATGGTAGTGGTGCCTACCAATGTTAAAGGACCCGTGCCTGTGTTAATGATGTTTGGCCGCCCAAATTTCCCTTCACCTGCGCAACCACAGGGTGATGACCTGGAGAAGTTAAATGCTGCAATAAAAGAATTACTGCTTAAGAATAATCCGGAGTTAAAGACCATATTTGACAGATATCCCGCTTACAATCCAATACAGAGAGCCAACACAGGTAATCCATTTGCACCTCCTGCCCCTGCAGCGGGTGATCCTCCACCTACTGAACAATTACTTGCAGCCGGCTGGGGTTATGCAACAATAGAACCAGCCAGCATACAGGCAGACAATGGTGCTGGCATAACAAAAGGAATTATAGGATTGGTGAATAAAGGGCAACCAAGAAAACCTGACGACTGGGGAGCACTGCGCGCATGGGCCTGGGGTGCGGCACGCGGACTGGATTATCTGGAAACAGATACAATGGTAAATGCAAAGAAAGTGGGCATTGAAGGAGTTAGCCGATATGGTAAAGCCGCATTGGTAACCATGGCATTTGAAGATCGCTTTGCAATGGTGTTGATTGGATCATCTGGAAAAGGTGGAACTACATTACATCGCAGAGTATGGGGCGAAGCCGTTGAAAGTTTAACTGGAGGAGAATATTACTGGATGGCAGGTAACTATATGAAGTATGGAGCATCAGAAGCCAGCTTTGGTGTTAAAACAGGTTGTGATTTGCCTGTTGATCAGCATGAACTGATAGCCTTATGCGCGCCAAGAGCCACCTTCATTAGCTATGGTATTCCGGAAAGAGGGGATGCAAAATGGCTGGACCACCAGGGTAGTTATATGGCTGCCATTGCAGCCGGTCCGGTATATAAATTATTAGGCGTAAAAGACCTGGGAGTATCCAATGATTATATAAAAGAAAAAATGCCGGCGGTAAATGTAGATATGCTGGAGGGTACGCTAGCCTGGCGTCAACACGATGGCGGGCATACAGATGCACCTAATTTCAAATATTTTATTCCCTGGGCAAATAAACAGATACAATATAAACCCTGACAAATTCAAAATTCAAAAATCAAAATTAAAAAAGAAATTACGAGACATGCTGATTTTGACTTTTGATTTTTTAATTTTTAATTTTCACCTGAACTAAATTAGCTCATAGATGAAGTTCAAAATGTCCTTTGCATTATTGCAGATCAGTATTGCATTACTATTAGTTTCTACAGTTCAATCCCAAATCAAATTGCCCGCTCTGGTCAGGGATAGCATGATCCTTCAAAGGGATACAAAGTTCCCAATATGGGGATGGGCATCTAAAGGAGAAAAAGTAAAAATAGCATTCCTTGGCAAAACGTATAAAACAACAACGGGTGCAGATGGGAAATGGTCGGTAATGTTACCGGCCCTTAAAGCAGGTGGACCATTTACCATGACCATCTCCGGAAGCAATAAGATAATGCTGAAGGATATTTTGGTAGGTGATGTGTGGTTTTGTTCCGGGCAATCCAATATGGTACACCAGATGAAACTGCACCGAGACAGGTACGAGGAAGATATCCAGCAAGCCAATAATCCTAATATCCGCCATGTATTCATCCCTACACTAACCAGCATTTCAGGACCTAAAGAAGATTTTCCAGCTGTATATTGGAAATCTGCAATACCACAGGACCTGGGAGAGTTTTCAGCCGTGGCTTATTTCTTTGCGCGAAAGATCTATGAGCATTATAAGATACCGATTGGATTGATCAATGCCAGTGTGGGTGGTACACCTATTGAAGCCTGGATCAGTGAAGAAGGATTTGCCAATTTTCCCAATGAACTGGCTACTTTACAAAAGAACAAAGACACAGCGTATGTAAATAGCCGGAACAGATCAGGGTTTGGTGGAGGTGGCGGTAACCGTGGTGGAGGCCGTTCGAATGTTCCAACAGATAAAGGACTGGCAGGACCCAGGCAATGGTTTGATGTAAGCTATGAACCTAAAGGATGGTATACCATCAATGTGCCCGGCTATTGGGAAGACCAGGGGGTGAAGGATTTAAATGGAGTGGTTTGGTACCGCCGGGAGTTCACAGTTCCCCAACAAATGGCAGGTAAGGCCGCAAAACTTGTATTGGGTAGAATTGTGGATGCAGACAATGCCTATATCAACGGAACACAGGTTGGCAATACAACCTATATGTATCCGCAAAGGCGATATGCAGTACCAGCAGGTGTATTGAAAGCGGGAAAGAATTTATTAGTAGTGCGCGTAACCAATAATAATGGCAAAGGAGGATTTGTTCCTGATAAACCCTATTTCCTGGTAGCAGGTAATGATTCAATTGATCTTAAAGGAACCTGGACGTTTAAAGTTGGTGAGGTATATGAACCCATCACTTTTCGTGGTGGAGGTGGCGGAGGAGGTGGTGGTCCTATCAATGGACAGAATGCGCCTGCCGGATTATACAACGCCATGGTAGCTCCAGCCATAAAGTATAAGGTAAAAGGATTTCTCTGGTATCAGGGAGAAGCCAATACAGGAAGGCCAAAAGAGTATGAAGGATTGACAAAGGCCCTGGTGGAAAGCTGGAGAAAAGATTTTGGAGTAGAGAATGCTCCATTTATTTGGGTACAGCTGCCTGGATTTATGGACCGCACCTATCTCCCATCAGAAAGTAATTGGGCCGCTACAAGGGAATCACAATTAAAGGCATTGTCTGTTCCCAATACAGGAATGGCGGTTGCCATTGATCTGGGAGAATGGAATGATATCCATCCAGACAATAAAAAAGCTGTGGGTGAAAGGCTTGCGCTAATTGGGGAGAAACTGGCCTATGGAAATAATGATATTGTTTATTCAGGGCCTATTTATCAATCATCACGAATAGAAGGAAACAAGATCATACTCAGCTTTACGCATACAGGATCAGGATTAGTGGCAATTGATGGGGAACCATTGAGCCAGTTTGCGATTGCCGGAGCCGATAAAAAGTTTGTATGGGCAAATGCCAGTATTGAAGGAAATACGGTTGTGGTGTGGAGTGATAAGGTTGCCGATCCAAAATATGTACGATATGCCTGGGCTGATAACCCGCAAGGCGCCAATTTATTCAATAAGGAAGGATTACCTGCTTCACCATTCCGGACAGATGAATAATTAAGAAGGTTGGTATACTAATAAAGTATCCCTGAAGCAGTCCACGACACCATCTTCAAGCCACGTCCCAAAGAACCGCTTGTTAAGAAAATGGTCACTCATGTATTTAGGGATATGTGAGAGAATAAGTTCAAATAATTTTCATGGTCCGCCTTCGGCGGACCATGAAAATTATTTGGAGGAGTTAAAAATTGGTTTATTTCTTCTTACCCAAATGGATCTGGAAACCTGCACCAATGGCAATTCCATCCATATCATTCAGGCGTTCATAGCTTATGCCCAGTTCCAGTGCAATGGATTGATTAAGGAAGATGGCATAACCAGCCTTTCCGCCGAATCCAAATTCAGTATCGGAACCATCAATACCGCCAATACTTACGTCTGCACCAACAAAGGGTTTACCTTTTGGGTTTTTGGTAAAATAATAGCGTGCAAAGGGACCCACTCTCCAGGAAGTGAAATTGTCACCAGTATACAGGTAACCCTGGCCACCAATTGCGAAATTATTTGCAACGAAAACACCAATATTTGGCTGGACAGTAAGGTTAGAATTCCCATCAACAGAATTAAAGGTTACATCACCACCTAATAATAAGGTACCTTTTTCAGTTTGCGCATGGGTTGTAATTACAGAAAGGAGGGTAATTCCAAAAGCAAAGAGGACTTTCTTCATTTCAGATTTAGTTTAAGCAGTTAAGTGAAAAAATAATATGCAAAACTAATAAGGAACGAATAAGAAAAAAGAAAAAGTACATGAAACCGGCTGATTGCGTGATAAATCAGGGATTTTTACCAGACATATTGATGGGATATTTTCAATTGTGTATTTGAGTGAATAGCCAGGCTATAATCTTGCTGATCCAGCCTTTATTTATTTAAAGGAAACGTTTAAAGTAGTATGTGCCCTCTTTTTTAAATAGTTTAATCGCTAAAAAAATTAAACGCTTATGTTTGAAAAAACATTTTAAATGAAGGCGTATCTGAAGAAGTAGACATCATCACAATTTAACTTTGAGCCATAATAGGTTATTCATCGAAATATTTATTGGCCATGAACAAAAAATCAATTACAGAGCTTTATGATCATTTAGTTTCTAAATTGGGAAAAGAAACTGCGGAAAAACTTACTAACTTTATGGAAAGTGAGATCGATTATAAATTCGAATACAATATGAAAACCCTTGCAACAAAAGATGATCTATCAAATCTTGCGCTGGCAATAAAGGATGACATGGTCAGGCTTGAACTGGCAACAAATAATAATTTTGCAAAACATAGGCTGGAAACAAAGCAGGATTTTGCAAATCTTAAAGATGATTTCGCAAATCTTAAAGATGATTTTGCAAACCTTAGACAGGATTTTTCAAAACATAGACTGGAAACAAAGCAGGATTTTTCAAGCCATACGCTGGAGACGAAGCATGAGCTGGCAAAACTTGATAACAAAATCACTGAAACTAAAAACGATATAATCAGATGGATGTTTGCCTTTTGGGTAACCGTTATCCTGATGTTTATCAGCTTATATTTTAAGTCTTAAAATGATTTGAATTTTTTATCTACAGCCTTGATCCACGCCTCAGCCATTAATTCATGTCCGGCAGGCATGGGATGAACTCCATCCCAAAGCCAGGCATCATCCGGGGTAATTCCATTTTAGTCTTAAGCTTTTTTCTTCTTCTTCTTTGAAACCTTAGCTTTCTTGTTATACTCCAGCGCAAGGTCCATCCAGTAATCCAGTTTCTTTTTTGTATTAAGCGCATCAATATCTACAAATACATATCCTTTCATCACCTTCCCCGTAAAATCCATTGGCTTCGCCCCTTCCTTCTCCATTACCTCTTCCTGCTTTTCAGGATCAAGCCTGACCATCAGTCGCTCTTTCTCAACTCCCACACACATTTTATCATTAACCATAAAACAAAGCCCGCCAAACATCTTCTTTTCCGTTACCTTTTTATGGTGAATGGCGATAATTTCCCTGACCCTGTCCGCCAGCTTTTCATTGTAAGCCATAATTATTATTCATTGTTTACTAAAGGTATATTATTTCCGGATAGGGATATTTTCCACCTCCCTAGAAAATGAATGGATCGCTCCGGTTTTCAGTAA
>CAMLGP010000245.1 GCA_946479535.1 uncultured Bacteroidota bacterium | reverse complement strand
CCCGAATAAAAAGAGGCTATCCCTGTTTTACAAACCAGGAGACAGCCTCTTGTTAACGGTTTTGTCAGATTTTGATTACTAGTTAGTGTAATAAGCTTTTTAAAAGCTATTATTACCATTTGTAGTTGAAGTAGCAGTTTTCCTGTTGAATAAATTGCCAATTCCGCTTCTATCAAATAAGTCTTTTCCTTTAGCTCTTAAATTGCTTTTCTGTTCAGGTGTCATTTTTGACAGTCTGTATGCGCCGTAAGCAGCGGCGCCAGCAGCTACCAACAAGCCTATTTTTCCTCTTGTCATAATTCGAAATTTAATTGATTCAATATGTTGACAGATATAAATATCAAAATATCGTGCCGGTTTTAATATGACCTGTGAATTAATAACCTCAGCCCACTTTCTCAAAGTGGAATTTATCTTTTATATACCTGTTGAGAAAAGTTCCCTTTGAAAACGATTTCTTCATGGCGAGATATACCCTTTCTGGTACATTTTTGTAATCATATACCATACCTGAGACATATCCGATCCGTAGCGTGGATGACTCCGGATAATAGTGCATATATGATACAACTGAGGATGGCATTGTTTAAAAGTGTCACGCAGCGATATTATGTGCTCTGATCCCTTTCATGGTTATGCCTAAATGGCTTTCTTCATAAACACAGCGTGCATTCTTAATTAATATAATCTGCGGTGATTCATGATAAACGTGCAGTTCATCAGCAATTTTATTGGAAATTGATCTGAAACGAAGAATGTCCAGGAAATAAAATTGAATACCCGCAGGTGGGGTGTTTTTTTCCAGTCTTTGCTTGACCATGCTACTCAATCCACACGCGAAAGAATGCTTATATATGAGCTGTGGCGTTTCAAAGGATTTTTCTAATATGTTTTGAAACTGATCGTTGGTTTTTAATGAAATCCATTCCATAATACTGCCATTTTTATAGGAAAAACAAAAATGAGGCCGGGTTCCCTGTAATACTAGTAATCAGGATAATAGAGAAAAACAGTTTGGTATGAATCATGTTGCCAATGTTAAAATCAATTTCATGCCCGAACTTCCTGATTTGTCTGTATTTGCGAAAAATCTAAATAAAGCGCTCTCCGGAAAAACCCTGAGAAAAGTAAATATTTACAAGCGGGCAAGAATCAATGTGTCAAAAACTAAATTAAAATCTGGGCTTGAAGGAGAAAAGCTGATGAAAATATACCGGGAAGGGAAACAGCTTTATTTTGAATTTCAGAAAAGCAAACTCGTCGCGCTACATCTCATGTTACATGGAAAGCTGGTTTGGATCAACTATCCTAATGAAGCAAAGTTTACGCTTGTTGAATTTATGTTTGATAAAAAAGGGATAGCTATAACTGATTTCCAACATAAAGCTTCGTTAATGCTGAATCCTCCCCAGTCCACAGTCCCGGATGCGCTATCTCCTAAAGTTTCAGTAGCATTTTGGAAGAAAACACTGCAATCAAAAGCTACCATCAAGAATTTATTGTTAGATCAGCATAAAATCCGGGGGATTGGAAATGCATATGCGGATGAGATATTATGGAAGGCTGGTATTTCGCCTTTTTCCAAAGCGGAGAAAATTCCCCCGACAAAAATAAGATCCCTGGCCTCCGCTGTAAAGAAGGTGTTGACCACTGCAGAAAAGCAGATTTCCAAAGAAGAACCGGCGATCATTGGAGGAGAGATCCGCGATTTTCTTGCCATCCATAACGCCAGGAAAAAAAGAAGCCCTTCCGGTGCTCTTATTCGAAGGAAGGCGGGAACAAGGAAAACCTATTATACTGATGAACAGGAATTATTTGTCTGATGAAAAAGGGTAAATATTATATTGGAACCTCTGGCTGGCATTATAAACACTGGAAAGGAACATTTTATCCCGAAGAACTAAGTAACAGGGACCATTTTTCTTATTACAGTTCCATTTTTTCTACGGTGGAGATCAATAACTCTTTTTATAAGCTTCCCTCATTAAAAACGTTTTCAGACTGGCGGAAAGCATCTCCCGGCAACTTTACCTTTTCCGTTAAAGGCAGCCGGTTTATTACTCACATGAAGAAATTGAATGTAACCGGAACGTCTATACGGAAGTTCTTTACAAGGGCTGACAGGTTAAAGGAAAAGCTTGGCCCCATTTTATTTCAATTGCCGCCGAAATGGAAAATGAATCAGGAAAGGTTATCCAACTTCCTCCAGAGCATTCCCAAAAATCATCGTTATGTGTTTGAATTCCGAAACACAACCTGGTATACTCCGCAAGTTTATGAGCTACTCCGGAGGTATAATGCGGCATTTTGTATTTATGAACTGGCCCACCCCCTTACTCCACTGGAAGTAACAGCGGACTTTGTTTATGTGAGATTGCACGGTCCAGGTGAAAAGTACCAGGGCAATTATACGCAGGGTGAATTGAGAAAATGGTCAATACGATGCAAAGAGTGGTCCAAAAAAGGAAAAGATGTATATGTTTATTTTGACAATGACCAGGCTGCTCATGCGGCTTTCAACGCCAGGAAATTATTGGAGTTCGTAAATAAAAAATAAGGAGACTGCTAAAATAAGTTTAGCTGTTCTCCATTCTCTTTTCCCTTGGGCCTGGCCCTTCCGAATACAGTTCTGCCGCCATGCTTCCAGGATTCATCCCGTTCTTTCTGGATCAGCGTATCGAAATTATCATTTGGAATAAAATTCTTTTCAGCACCACTGGCAATAGCATGCAGTTTTTTAATAGCTTCTGATTTGTCTGATTCACCCAATTTTGCCTTTTGTACAGCAGTTTGTAATGTACTGATGGTTTCATCATACACTTTAATTGGTACAGGAAAAGGATGACCGTCTTTTCCACCATGTGCAAAGGAGAAGCGTGCAGGATCATGGAACCGGGATGGGCTGCCATGAATTACTTCACTGACAAGGGCCAGTGATTGAATTGTTCTGGGCCCAACTCCTCTTAACAAGAGTAGCTCTTCAAAATTTTCAGGATGTTCATTGTGTGCCAGCCATAATACCGAGCCCAGTCTTTTCAGATCTACGTCCGAAGATTGCACATCATGATGGGAGGGAAGTATCAATTGGAACTCTTTGATGATCGCATTTGGATCTTCCTTACTGAAATTGGAGATATAAGACCGGGTATCAAACGCTTCCAAAGCTGTAAGATTCAGGATATCCCCCTGGTTTACTCCGCAAATACCGGTATGAGGTTCTTCTACAAATGACCGGATATTATCTGAATGCCAATGATACCGCCTGGCTGTTTTATCACCTGTATGCATACCCTGCTGTATAACTGTCCATTCTCCACTATCACTTACAATGAAATTATGGGTGTAAAGCTGGAACCCGTCCTGGATAGCAGTATTGTCCACCTTGGCGCTTAGTTTGCTGCTTCGGACCAATTCATTTCCATTTAATCCGGTACTCTCTGCATAGCGCAGTAATTCAGCTGGCGCTTCCTTTGAAAACTGACCTTTGCCACCACAGATACAAAAACCTAATTGACGTGAGTGAGGATTAACAGCACGTTTTAATGCTCCCATTACTGAAGTTGTTATTCCGGAAGAATGCCAGTCCATTCCCATCACGGCGCCAAAACTCTGGAACCAGAAAGGGTCAGATAATCTTCGAAGCATTTCATGTTTGCCGTATTCTGTAAGTATGGATTCAGTAATGGCCAGACCCAGTTTTGCCATTCGTTCTGCCAGCCATTTGGGCACATACCCATAGTGAAGAGGAAGGTCTGCAGAGCCGGATCGTTTCATGGTACAAAGTTAAGAAAATTGATGGGGGCACGCCTGACCTGCATAACGGGCATTGCAAACTATATGGCGATACAAACCTGGCATAATCAGGGAGAAGCATGTCCAGCCTGCATTGTAGTAATAATTCTACAACCAAACCTTTTCAAATTGTACAGCAATACAATATGAGGTTCTATTTTTTTCGGCTTCTCCATGAGCGTACTTTGATCTCGTTAAACACTAACAGACTTTAAACAATCCTAATATGAAAAAGGGCAAGCAATATGAAGGCTTAACAGAATTACCGCTGGCAGTTACAGCCTGTATAGATGAAATGATGTTCCTGGAAGAACTGGTTAAACATCTGGCAGATGCCCGTTCCCCCAAAAACCGGAACAACATACAGCTGGAACCAGGCTGGGAACCAATTAAAAGCTCTTCCCTTGAAATATATGTAACAGGTAGCACCATCGTTTCTGACAGAGTAGGGCCCATGCGTGTCCCTTATACCACCAGCTTTCTGTTTACCTGTATAAAGGAGAATAGAAGCGGTTATATTCTTTCTGGCTGCTTTTCCCTGTCTTAAAAAAATTTGTCGCCAACCCTCAGATCATTTGTCCCGAATTCCACCTCCCGGCCCAAGGCCGGGTTTTTTATTTCCAGTTCCTGCTGCATGAATTGAACCTCCTGTTAAAATAGTATCATTTTGAGTTAACAAAATACCGGTCTGACCACTTCTGAGATACGGGTTAATTTGCCCATACTAGGAGGTAACTCTTATATTCGGCCAGGAATAGTAATGCTACGGAAGAATATGGCCCAAATACTTAAAAAAAAATCGAATTGACACTATCTTGGAGGAAATAATGAGGCTAATTGCTTCGTTATCAGAAAGCTCAAAATCCAATTTTTTCTATGCAAAGACCGCCCCGTCTTGCGATTCTCTTCCCGGCCTTCAGTGCCGGCTTACAATTACCGGCGATCTGCCAGGTAAATGAATACCATTTTTCAGCTAATACCATAACCATCATACCATCAAATCATACCCGCTTAGGCAGGAGCTATCCCTATTATACCACCACACAACCTCAAACCGTATGAAGTCTAAACTAAATTCCGTATTACTGATCGATGATGATGAACCAACAAATTTTTACACTCAATTGATCATTGAGGAATCTGGGTGCGCAGACCATATCCAGGTTGCTCAGGGTGGCCGTGAAGCGCTTAATTATTTGTCAAAGACACAACAGCAAAGCGGTGAAAATCGCTTTCCACGTCCAGATCTTATTTTCCTTGATATCAACATGCCTGCCATGGATGGATGGGAATTTCTGGATGAATACAAGAAACTCCATAAGGAAAGACAGGGAAAGATCATTGTAGTTATGCTGACCACTTCACTCAATCCTGATGATAAAGCCAAGGCTAATGAAATGCCAGAGATCGCAGGATTTGAAAGCAAACCGTTAACCGAAGAAAAACTGAACAAAATATTGAAAGAACATTTTTCCGGCAATTTTGGATAGGCAAATAAGAACCACCTGTCCATCCACCAAATTTTAATGAAACGCAACCATCCGATCCTGCCTGCTTTTAAGTCATGTGAAACACTTTATTTCACCTGCAGGCATATTTTTCTGATGGTTTTCTTTCTTCTCATTTGCTCCCTTTCAAAATCTCAGCGGCAACCGATAAAATTTGAACATATCGGTACCAACCTTGGTCTCTCCCAAAGTAATGTGATCTGCATTTACCAGGTTATCCGTGTATTTTTTTGGTTTGTCACCCGTGAT
>CAMLGP010000244.1 GCA_946479535.1 uncultured Bacteroidota bacterium | reverse complement strand
GTCCCAGTACCGCAAATATGTTGGAGGTATAGATCACCATATTATCCTTGGATATACCAATTACGGCAGGAATGGAATCCAGTGCAAAAACAAGATCGATGGCTGCCAGCATGATCACTACAACAAAGAGGATTGTATACCGCTTCTTTCCATCTTCCTTCACCCTGAACTTTCCACCGCCATCATGTGGTACTAAGGGGACCAGTCTTTTCAAGAACCGAAATATGGCAGATGTTTTGGGATCAAATTCCTCTTCCTCTTTTGCCCTGAACATTTTGATGCCGGTATATACCAGGAAGGCCCCGAAAATATACAGCAGCCATTCAAACTCATGAACCAGTGCAACACCCACCGTGATGAATATGACCCGGAATACAATGGCCATTAAAATACCAAGCAGCAACACCCTTCCATAATCCTTTTCTTTGACGCTGAATGAAGAGAAGATCAAAATAAACACGAAGATATTATCTATGCTCAGGCTCCATTCCATCAGGTAGGCACTGAGATATTCCAGCGCTGTATTCTGGCCATTTTCAATCCACATGAATATGAAAAAAGCGAGGGCCAGCCCTACCCAGAAGAATGTCTGGTAAAGCGCCTGCTTAATGGTAACCTTCTTATTTTTCTTGCTGAGAAGCCCCAGGTCAAAAATCAGTGCGAGTAATAAAACAAGGCCGAATACTACGTAAGATATCTGGTCTGCGTTCATCTAAAGCCATTGGAATTTAGAGTGCAAAGATAAGGCTTCCTCAGGCGGCATATCTGCGTTTGCGGACCTGCTGGTAAATAAATCCAGCCAGGATGATCAATAATATCGGGAGTCCGATATTGAGGAATTGCCAGGTGGTTCTTTGCTTTTCTATCTTTTGAGAATCCAGCAAACGAAGTACAATATCCTTATTCCGCGTTTTCATAATATCAGCACTATTCACCATATATTCCATGGAATTGAGCAGGAAATCACGATTGGCAACGGGAATGAATAATTTACCGAATTCTGATTCCTTCTGTACTTCACGATAGGTGTATTTATTCCAGCCCATCGGAAGAGGTATCGGTTGTTGACCATTTGGATCCGGCAGCAGATCATTCAAAACCATATCCCCATCTGCCGCAACTATGATCTTAGCTTTGCCATCGGATTCTCCCCTGAAAGAAGTGCCATAGGCCTGCAGGCTATCTTTCTGCGCCTTTGTAGCCCGATTCCGGTATAACGAACTGAATTTCCCTTCCAGCATCACTGCAACCGGGATTGCATTCCGTTTGAACTTCTCATCCTGCGGTGCATTCTTATTTTCATTTAGACTTATCAAAGCTGGTGTACTGATGATCCTGGAATTGGGGGAGGATGCCAGCAATATATTTTTGGTAACACCCTGTACCTTGATGGTATCAATGGAATTCACAAATCTTCCCGCAATATATCCGAGGCTCTTATTGAGAACCGGGTTGGTACCAGGAGAGAAAAGCGGGTAATAATTCCAGTGGAGGAATTCCATTTGCGGATTTTCTGCTGAACCCCCTACCACAAGAGGGATCAGGTCACACTGCAGGTCCATCACCAGGTCAGTATTGATGCGTAATCCATAACGGAAGAACAGATCAGTGAGATTGAGGTTTCTGTCGTACGCAATGGTTTGTGGCTTATAGGCAAGACTGTCCTGCTCTGCAATTAAATTATCTATAAAACAAACCAGTTTGCCTCCATTCATTACAAACTGATCTATTTTCAATTTCTCCTCTTCGGTAAAAGTCTGAGTTGGTTTTATGATGAGCAATACGTCTACCCCTTTTGGTACAGTTGGTTGCAACTTCAGGTTGACGCTGCCGAATGCGTAGTCCTGCGAAAGTGTTTGAACCAGGTCAATTATCCTACCATCAATTTGCCCATTTTGAATGGCGGGTTCACCATTACCAACAGCATACGCAACACCAGGCTTTTTATCACTTCTGATTTTACTCAGTGATTTGGCAAACTGGTACTCCATTAATGCTTCTGCACTATTGATCTCTTCCTGTGAGATCCTGCCACTGGCCCCGGGATAAAGACTAACCAGCGATTGCTTTCCCTTGTAATGCATCACTGCCACCGGGAATATTATATTGCTGCTTTCACCGGCTTTCTTCTGTACAGTAAGATTGATAGGAACAGCCCCCATATTCACCAGTGAATCACCATAAGGTTTTCCCGTTTCTGGCAATACATCTGTTGGAGAAATGAAACGGTAGTGGATGTGACTGCTATTCCTGTCTTTTAATAAGTCAAGAAATTCTGCAGTACTATTGGCCAGTTTACGAAACCCGGCCGGGAATTCTCCTTTCAGAAAAACATCAATTTGTACATCATCATCCAGGTCCCTCAGCAAATTCTTTGTGGCGCTGCTTAATGTATATCTCTTTTCTTTAGTAAGATCAACTCTTGTATGAACCACCGATGCAAGGAAATTAATGGCAAGCAGCAATAGCAGCAACACCAGCCAGCCAAATTTTGAAGAGATCAGTTTTTGCATCGAAGGGTATTTATCGTTTTATCAGGTTACGGTGAGTAATGGAAAGGAATAAAAAGATCAGGCTAAGAAAATAGATCACATCCCGGGTATCGATCACACCTCTGCTCATACTCCGATAATGATAATCGATCCCAGCCATCTCTATATAATAATCCGCTCCACCAGAGAATACCGGCAGTTTACTGATTGCATCAAAACCATAATAAAACAGGGCACAGGCGATAAGGGAAAATATGAATGCCACCACCGCATTGCTGGTAAAGCTGCTTATACACGCCCCGATGGCCGTGAATACTGCAGCCAGAAAAAACAATCCTATATAAGAACCGATAGTAGCGCCGGTATCAATCCCTTCATTGGAAGAAAGCGCCTGTATGGAGAAAAAATAGACAATGGTGGGAACCAGTGCAATGGCTACCACTATAAGGCTACCGAAGTATTTACCCCCGGTGATCTGCCACGGGGTTAAAGGCCTTGTTTGCAGTATCTCAAAAGTGCCGGTCTTGAATTCTTCCGCAAAGCTGCGCATGGTAATGGCAGGGATCAATAACAATAGGACCCAGGGGGCCAGTTCAAAGAAGCGGTCAAGTGTAGCGTAACCAAAATCGAGAACATTATCCTGGAAAACGAATAACATCAGGCCATTCACCAGGAGGAAAACGATGATTGCGATATAGCCTGTAAGGCTGCTGAAAAACTGGCGGAGTTCCTTTTTACAAATGGCCCACATAGATAGTTATGCAAAATAATGAGAAATAAGGTAATAGTCATAACTATTGATTTGTTCTAAATCCAGAGCCACTAGCCTCTAAACCTATAATAGCAAATTTCTGCCAGTTTTGAAGATGCCTGAAAAACACAATCTTAAGTCTAGTGGCTATTAGCTAAAGATTTAAACTGCAAAACTTTCTCCGCAACCGCAGGTGCGGCTGGCATTCGGGTTATTGAAATAAAACCCTTTTCCGTTCAGTCCGTCTGAAAATTCAAGTGTGGTATTGACGAGGTATAATAAGCTCTTCATGTCAGTGACTACCTTCATGCCGTTGTGTTCAAAAACCTGATCGGTTGGTTTTGAAACATTGTCGAAATCCATTTTATAGCTAAGGCCTGAGCAACCCCCTCCTACTACGCTAACGCGTAAAAAGTAAGAAGCATCTTTTCCCTGCTCAACCATTAGCTCCTGCAAACGTGTCTTTGCTTTTTCGCTTACATGTACGGCATTTTCGAAGCCGGTCATATTCATATCCATAGTAGTGCTTTTATTATTTAATGATGAAACCACTCCTCCTGTCTGATCTCAACTCCTTCTTTATACATTTCCCAAAGCGGGCTCAGTTCTCTGAGCTTATTTACCGTATTGGTTATTTCAGAAATGGTATAATCAATCTCTTCTTCCGTAGTATTTTTTCCCAAACTGAACCGGATGGAGCTACGGGCCAGATCATCACCCACATCCAGTGCTTTCAATACATAAGACGGTTCAGGTGAGGCGGAAGTACATGCTGAACCTGATGACACCGCGATATTTTTGTTAAATCCCATCATCAGCGCGTCTCCCTCCACGTATCTAAAAGATATATTGGTAACGTTTGGCAGGCGCTCATTCTTATCTCCGTTCAGGTATGTTTCTTCAATATTCAACAGGGCATTCTCCAGTTTATCACGTAGCTGCCTTAACCTTTCCCCATTTTCCTTCAATTCGTTCAAAGCTAATTCGCAGGCTTTCCCAAATCCGGCAATCCCCGGTACATTCAGGGTACCGCTTCTCATTCCCCGCTCATGGCCGCCGCCATCTATCTGCGGAGTCAGTTTCACCCTTGGATCCTTTCTTCTCACATATAACGCCCCAACTCCCTTGGGTCCATATAATTTATGTGCGGAAAATGCCATCAGGTCTATTCCGTCCCGCATAACCTCCACGGAGATCTTGCCAACAGCCTGGGTAGCATCTGAAAATACCAGTACACCCTTCTTTTTGGCAATTGCACTGATCTCCTTGATGGGCATAATGGTACCAATTTCATTGTTGGCATACATCACAGCCACAAGGATGGTGGCTGGTTTTATAGCTGCTTCCAGTTCCTTAAGATCAATGATCCCATTGGGTTTAACTTTCAGATAGGTTACTTCTCCGCCCATTTTTTCGATGCGCTGGCAGGTATCCAGAACCGCTTTATGTTCAATATTACAGGTAACAATATGGTTGCCCTTTCCCGAATAAGTCTCAAAAACGCCTTTAAGGCCCAGATTTACTGCTTCTGTTGCGCCGGAGGTAAAGATGATCTCTTTGGTTTCAGCCCCAACCAGTTTGGCTACCTGTTCCCTGGCAAGCTCCACTGCCTCCTCCGCCTGCCATCCCAGGGGATGATTGCGACTGGCCGCATTCCCGAAAGCACTGGTAAAGTAAGGCAGCATGGCTTCAACCACCCTTGGATCACAAGGAGTTGTAGAATTATAATCCAGATATATGGGAAAATTGAGCATATCCTGAAGGGTAGCAATTATCGTTCCCCTCGTAAACACAAAATTAGTTCAAAAGGTTTTAAAATTCCAGCTATTAGCCATTAGCTACTAGCTATTAGACCTATACTTTTGTAGCTGTCTTAAACCCCATCAATTATGGAAAAAGTGGAACATATTGGTATTGCCGTATCAAGCCTCGCCGTTTCGGTGCCATTATTTGAGAAATTGCTAAATAC
Organism: uncultured Bacteroidota bacterium; assembly: GCA_946479535.1. Next base: position 356 of record CAMLGP010000244.1, on the reverse strand, counting down.
TCCCTGCTATAAAACAGAGGAGGTAGAATCTGAACGTGTTACTACGGCTTTCTTCAAAACAGGAGAAACAAAGGTTGAATTGATTGAAAGCATGGACAGTGAAGGTGTGATTGCTCACTTCATCCAAAAAAAAGGGGAAGGTATGCACCACATTGCTTTTGGGGTAGAGAATATTGAGGCAGAGATGAAACGATTAGAAAAGGAAGGCTTTGTTTTATTGAATGATAAACCGAAGAAAGGTGCAGACAACAAACTGATTTGCTTTTTACATCCCAAACATACCAATGGAGTATTGATTGAATTGTGCCAGGAAATTCCCACAGTTTAATAACTGACACTAATGGCTAATAACTAAC
>CAMLGP010000243.1 GCA_946479535.1 uncultured Bacteroidota bacterium | reverse complement strand
TATCCGTTTCTACATAAGTGGCCAGTTGATCCAGTATATTTCTTAATAAGGGAGTAAGAGCCTGTTCATCCAGGCTGATGGAAGATATGGCTTCTATCAGCTTTTCGAGATTACGCAGCTTGTTATAATCAGTTACAGCTTTAGTAGCAAGCTGGGTGATTTCTTCTGCTGCATACGGTTTGCAATGGTAACCTACGTTTTGACCGGCGCGGGCGATGATATCTTCAATAGAGCGATCGCTGAACGCCGTAACAAAAATGATCTCTGCCTTACTATCATATTTCCGGATCTGTTCTGCAGTTTCCATTCCATCCCATCCGGGCATACGCATATCCAGGAAAATCACGGCATAGGGGCGACCTTCTTCAACTGATTTCTTTACCAGTTCCAGGCCTTCCATTCCGTTGGAGGCCTTATCTACTGTAAAATTTGGGATATTACTGGTGCGGGGAACGATCAATGGTTTCACAGGAGTATCAAACAATATGCTGGCAGCAGCATCAACGCCGTCGCTTTCAGCGTTGTTCTTTCGGGGCAATAATATTTCTTCAATATTGTCCCTTACCATTTCTTCATCATCAATCACTAAAACCGAGGTGTTCGCGGCTTCTTTCATAAGATATGCTGGATTTTAAATTTTAAACGTTATGGTGGTCAGTGCGCCTTTGCCAAAACCTTCACTGGTAATAGATATGGCGCCATCGTGATTTTCAATGATTGAGCGGCAACTGTGCAACCCCAATCCTGAGCCGGATGCCTTGGTAGTAAATCCTCTTTCAAACAATTGCTGTCCGGTTGCTTCATCAAAACCATGGCCATTGTCCTTGAGTTGAAATACCAGTTTGTCCCGCTGGATACCAAGGTTAATAGCTATTGTCTTTTCAGAAGCAGTAATATCGATAGCTTCAATACTGTTCTTTATGATATTTAATATTACCTGCATCAGTCGCGTTCTGTCTCCCTTGATCACCGGCATTACATCCGGCATGTTCACGGAAATGATGATGCCGCGTTTTTCTATGGAAGCATAGACCATGGACATACAATCCGTGATAATGCTCCGGAGATTGACTGGTTTCTTTTCCTGTGTTTCATTCCCCGCTACATATTGCCGCTGAATAGTCAGGATATCCTGCACATGTGTAATAATTTTCTGCTGTTCTGATACGGATTTACGAACCTCCTCAAGAAAGGCTTTCTGTGCTTCATTAATGCCAGCGATCATTTTCACCAGTGCGTCTCCTTTGGCATCTCCAATCAGCGATTTGAGTTCTGCCTGCTGGGATGCCATGAACTCAGTCAATTTTTGAAGATTGGCCGGGTTGATCTGATCTACAGAGCGACGGATACGGTTTACATAGGCACCGAATCCCACTACCGCATTCCCGATATCATGCAAAATATTACAGGCTATTTCAAACTTTCCCTGCAGGATCGCTTTTTCATTATTCAGGTCATGAATGGCATTTTCCTTATGACGCTTTTGGGTTAGGTCATGGAAGCAAATGATAATACAATCAGCCTGTAACTTTATAATGGTAAAATTGAAATGCCTTTCAATCTGTTCACCTCCAAAATTGAGATAGAAACTAAAGGGTTCGTTGGCAAGAATATGCCCGGCTCCCTCTCCGGCAGATCTGATCATTTCTGTTACACCAGGAGCAATATGATCTAATATATCATGGAAATTATTATCAGGAAGATCGTGTGCAATGATCACCGGTTTGAGAAGGGATTCTCCTTTAAGATTCATCTCTATGATCTCACCTTCGCCATCAATCTCGGCAAGCCCCATTGGAGCATGCCTTGCAATCATAGACAGTTTTTGTTCTGCACGGATCAATTGGTTCTCCATGGATTATTGGATGGTGGTTTGAAAGATAACTGGACTAAATTATACCAGGTAGTGAAGAAAACGAAGTGAATACAACTTTATTCTTGATCAAATACATAAAAAAATCAAACTAAATACTAGTCCGTATAGCGATAGATAAAATCATTTAGCGATCACTTGTAATTACCCTTAGTAGTAAAATAAGTCAACATAAATTTCAATAAATACTTAAATCTGCGTTAGTATAGAAGTATAATTGCACTTGAAATCCAATAGCAGGTAAGCTGTAGTATAATACCTGCAATTTATGTAGTATACCACCTACAGTATCTTATGAGCAAACCACCTGACAAGAAAATTACTATTTTCTTATCCCTTGAACCGGATATATTCAAAGGCTATTTCAACGCCCAGGATCCCGCTCCACTTTACAAAAGACAGCTGAGTCATGAGTTTGAAGAATATATTATGACCTGCATCAAAACGTGCAAAAGGGATTCCAAATTCAATTATAAGATCAGTTATCAAAATGATGAACACCGGCAATTTGCTGAACCACTAACTTATGCCATCCGCAGGCATTTCTCTGAAACCAGGGCGATAGCTACTGCCTCATTTGACAAATTTAAAAAGAAGACATACATCCTTTTATTTATGAGCATGGCGGTTGTAATGCTCTGTCAGGGATTTCTGCCATTGATACTGATAAAGCAGGAACACGGCATTACCTCCGGACTGATGAACAGCATGGATGTTTTATGCTGGGTAATATTATGGAAACCCATTGAGCGACTGATCTTTTACTGGAACCCCTACCTGAAGGATATATCTATAATGGAAAGGCTGGAAAAAGGAGAAGTCAGTATTACAGAGGTTGAAAATTAACCGATGAATTAAATCGCTATGAAAAGATTTTATATATTATTTCTTTTGGTACCGGTGATCTATTTCACCCTGCTGTATTTTCCAATATGGTGGTCTATCGGGATTGTTGCAGCTACCATGACTTTTATTGCCTGGCGCATCTATACAGTGCGGGTAGATGCCATGAACAACCAGAACCATGAATTGGAGAAAGAAGTAGAAGACCTTAATATAATGCTGGAAAAAGCAGTATTGAAAGAAGAAAAAACCAATAAAGAAGTTACCCAGATCAGGCAATCCAAACAGCAATTACTGACCATTATCAGCCATGAGATCCGTACACCCATGAATGGGATCCTGGGAACTTCATTACTGTTGGAAGATACTTCATTAACAAAAGAACAAAAGGAATATATGGGCACCATCCGTCATTGCGGAGAAAGCCTGCTTACAACTATCAATAATATTCTTGTAAATGACCTTCTTGATTATTCCAAATTACAGCAGGAAGGAAATCAGCTTGAGTATAAGGATTTTGATCTGAGGGATTGTGTAGAAGAAGTATTGTCAATGTTCTCTGGCAGGATTGCAAAAACAGGAATTGATCTGGTGTATGAGATCGGCGCCAGGGTTCCTTCCCAGATCATAGGCGATAGCAAACGCCTGCGCCAGGTATTGATCAACCTGGTTGAAAATGCAGTAAAATTTACTCGCCGTGGAGAGGTGTTTGTAAATATCCAATTCAATGAACATAAATCAGACGGCTTACCGCCACAACTGAGCTTTGTAGTGAAGGATACCGGGATCGGCATTGAAAAAGATCAGCTTAAACATTTATTCAAAGGACTTCCTGGTAAGGAAATTCAGAAGGATCCAAATGCTGAAGGACCGGGACTGGGGCTGGTGATCTGTAAGAAGCTGGTAGAGTTGATGGGCGGCCAGATTGAAGTAAAAAGCCAAATTAATGAAGGCAGCAATTTCCAGTTCACACTCCCATTAACACCCAGTTTAAAAGCTGTAAGAGCGCATGCGCAACTGCATAATATGAATAAGCTGGAAGGAAAAAAGGTATTGCTGATTGATGACAACCCTATAAGTCGTTTAGTAATAGCAAGGCAATTAAAGGACTGGAAAATGGAAGTTGATGCCGCAGATTCTGGAAAGCAGGCGTTGGATATTATAAACAGTAATAAGGGATTTGACCTTGTTATAGTGGATATAGCCATGCCCGGAATGGATGGCGTACAGTTTACCCAGGCTTTCAAAACAAAGTGGGCAGCTATCCCTGTAATTGGATTGAATATGGAAGGCAATGAAAGTCATCAGCAGGAAAGGGAATTATTTGCAGGCATTATAATGAAACCTGTGCGTATATCTCTGCTTCGTGATAACATTATAGGCATCTTTAATGAGTCTGAAGGAGGAAAAACGGAAACCCACCAGATTTCCGGAGTATTTGCAGAACAATATCCGTTACGCATTTTAATAGCAGAAGACAATACTATCAACCAGAAGATCGCCACCCGGATACTTTCCAAGCTGGGATATGATCCGGCACTTGCCAACCATGGCAAGGAAGTGATGGAGATGGTGGGACATGAACATTATGATATTATTCTTATGGATGTTCAAATGCCTGAAATGGACGGTCTGGAAGCAACAAGAATGATCAGGACCTGCCTTGAGGTTCAGCCGGTCATAATAGCTGTAACCGCCAATGCCATGCAGGGCGACAGGGATCTTTGCATGCAGGCAGGCATGGATGATTATATGAGCAAGCCAATTGAGCTTAAAGAATTATTGAACCAACTGGAGAAATGGGCACTGGTGATCAGGGAGCGGAAGAAGCTGTCTGCATAAGTTGCTTATTGGAAGCCGTAAACCCATTTTTTGAGTCAATTCTCCCCTACTTAAATACCGCATTTCATTATTGCAGACGCGTTGGATTGTCGACTCATGTTCGTTGCTAAATTGTTGCTGAGCTTAAGTATTACTAAAGCGCTCCGAGCGCTTTGGTAAAGCAAGGCGTAAGCAACCATGAAGCAACCGATATGCCTCTACATAGCAATGAATATCAAATAGTTGAATGTGAAGCCTGGGAAGATAACGGCCAGTTTTAGCCCTTTTCGTAAATTTAATCAAATTTTGAGTAATGGCAAAGGCTAAACCGCGTCCAAAACCGGACATTCAATTTACTGCCACGATTGGTGATCTATGCTTCTACCAGCGTAATGGGAAAACCTATATGCGTGAAGCAAAAGCGCTTGACCGGGAACTGGTCCTGAATGATGAACGCTTTGCAAAGACAAGAGAGCATGCCAGCAAAATGGGACAGGCTTCAAAAATAGCTTCTGCGATTTATAAGGATTTACCAAAAGAAATAAAAGCACGGTGGGTATTCCGGTCTATTACAGGGCATGTTGCATCAATGCTATACCAGGGAGAAGATCCCGAAAACGTAAAGGAGACACTTTATATTAAGTATGTTTCCAGTCCTCAACTGGAGGAGGAAGAGGTAACAGATTCTTATCGGACAGAAAAGAATTACCGTGAGGCAAAAGCCAATAAGAAACTCAGGAAACTTTTTTTAGAAAGATGGGAAAATACCGGAAAGAATAAAGGTCATTTTAGCCTGGCCTGGAAAGAACCAAAGGCATACAATGCGGACCAGCGCAAACATTTCAATTACCTGTATGAGTGCCTTATAGAACGATTCAACAATCTTCCAAAAATATGGATAGAGAGTGAATTGGGTAAAGCCTATACTACGAAACAATTACATAAACTGCTCAGTACATAGTTTGAAATGAGACATCCAAACATTAAACCGTTTGAATAGAATATAGAAGAGCCATCCTGAGCGCCCTTCATTTTTTTGAGGATAATACA
>CAMLGP010000242.1 GCA_946479535.1 uncultured Bacteroidota bacterium | reverse complement strand
ATTTACCTTCAGCATTGGCTCTTTTGAGGTATAAGTATGAATTCTGTTTTGCATATTTTTGAATTTAGAGTTTAAACTATACTTTTTACAGTAGCGAAACTAAGTACAGTATATTTGCCTGACAATAGCTGTCAATGTTGACAGGCCTAAATTTTTTAATTATGATAGTAAAAGGAAAAAATGTTGCTTACAGGCTGGAAGGCAGAATATTCCATTGCGCAATGGACATTACAATGGATTATGTTGGGGGAAAATGGAAAACTGTTGTTCTATGGTACCTTAAGAACGGAACTCATCGCTTTGCAGAATTAAAAAAGCTTATCCCAGACATCACTGAAAAGATGTTGAGCATTCAATTAAAAAAGCTGGAAGATAACGGTTTAGTAAAGCGAAAGGTGTATGGCACCAAACCACCCATCCGCGTTGAATATTCGCTCACTGAATTTGGCAAAACCCTTGTACCTGCTTTAAATGCAATTGCAAAATGGGGAAGAGAGTTGGGTGAGAGTGAAGGAAGTGTTGTTGAGGTATAGGTATTAATCTCCACCTCCTCCGCAACCACTACATCCGGAATCGGAACAGCCTGAGCATCCGGAGGAGCAGCCGCCATTTCCAGAGCAACCACTGTTTCCCGAGTGATGACTGCCACGCCATTCTAATTTCCTGAAAAATAACCTTCTGCAACCGGAAACATTTAAGAAATTCCTGGTTGTTATTAGTACGGAAAAAAACCGTACTTTTGTGGAGGTAAAAATAGTTATCATGCAATCAGAAACCGCCAGATTTGATACCAGGCTCTCCAGAGCACAAAAGGAATATTTTGAATACGCAGCAAATCTGGGTGGCTATAGAACTTTAACGGATTTTGTTATTTCATCAGCTCAGGATAAGGCTGATGAAATTGTTGAAAGGCATCGCTCTATTATTACCACAAAAAAAGACCAGAAAATATTCTTTAATGCAATTATGTTCCCGCCAGCCCCTGGTAAAAAATTAATTGCAGCCGCCAGAAAGTATAACAAACAGGTTAAACCAAAATGAACTATTTGACAGTTCCTTTGCATTCTTCGTATAAAAAGGAAAAGTTCAGCTGCGGAAAATCACTTCTCGATTCTTATTTACATAAGCAGGCAAAACAGGATGTAAAAAGGAAGTTATCTGCCTGCTTTATTTTGCCCGATGAGGAGAATAATGTAAAAGGGTATTACACACTCTCAAGTGGTTCTATTGAAAGGATGTCTCTACCAGAAGAGATAATTAATAAATTACCCGCCTCTTATTATGACCTCCCAGTAATATTGTTGGGAAGACTGGCTGTGAATTTGGGTGAGCAGGGAAGGGGCATAGGTGAAATGCTATTGCTGGATGCCCTTAAAAGATGCTATACTGCTTCCCTACAAATTGGAACCATGGCAGTGGTAGTTGACCCACTGGACCAACAAGCTGTAGAATTCTATGAAAAATATGAATTCATTCAACTTCCTGATAGTGGTAAAATGTTTTTACCTATGACAACCGTATCGATTCTCTTTTTAGATTGATATAAACTAATACTTTGGAACCTTATTTGTAGCATCTTTCTTTGATTTCCCCTTTAACCAATAATATCTAATTCAAATAGTACCAGGCAATCCAGAGGTATTATCGGCATGCTTTTGAACTCCTTCCTGCTACCAAATTGTTAAACCTGGGACGACTATTTCGCAATTCAATGTTTAAACATTAACTTTACATCCTTAAACACACACTTATGGCTAAATGGAATATTGACCCCGCACACACTGAGATCGGGTTTAAAGTAAAACACCTGGTAATTTCAACAGTATCAGGAAAATTTGCCTCCTTTAAAGGAGAAGTAACTGCTGACAAAGAAGATTTTACAGACGCAAAAATTTCTTTCTCCGCTGATATCGCCAGCTTAACAACTGGTAATGAACAACGTGATGGCCACCTGAAATCTCCTGATTTCTTTGATGCCGCCAGCTACCCCCAGCTCACCTTTGAATCAACAAAGATTGAAAAGAAAGGAGAGAGTGAGTACAAAATTACCGGTGATCTTACCATCCGTGGTACAAAGAAATCCATTGTACTGGATGCTGAATACGGTGGTCAGCAAACTGATTTCTATGGAAACACTGTAGCTGGATTTGAACTTACAGGTAAACTGAACCGTAAAGAATTCGGCCTTCTCTGGCATGGTATCACCGAAGCAGGCAGCATTGTGGTAAGTGACGAGGTGAGACTGGTTATAGCCGCGGAAATTGTGAAGGAGAAATAAGAAGAGCGGTTTGACCACAGGGTTTAAATGGCAAATGGGTCATAACCCTATATGACCCATTTGAACTGCCTGTCCCAATAGCAATCGGGATTAATATTATAATGCCATTTACAACAAACCCTTCTGCACCAGGTATTCTGCAATCTGAACGGCATTGGTAGCCGCACCTTTGCGAAGATTATCAGACACTACCCACATATTAAGTGTGTTGGGCTGACTCTCATCCCGGCGCAATCTTCCAACAAATACATCATCTTTTTCATGAGCATCCATCGGCATGGGATATTGCTGATTGGCAGGATCATCCACTACTGTCACCCCAGGTGCTGATTCCAGTAATTTCTTCACCTCCCCCAATTCAAAATCTTTCTCGAATTCTACGTTCACCGCTTCGCTGTGTCCACCAACAACAGGGATCCTCACCGTTGTAGCAGTGACCCTGATAGCCTCATCACGCATGATCTTTTTGGTTTCATTCACCATTTTCATTTCTTCCTTTGTATAACCATTTTCAAGGAATACATCTATCTGGGGGATCACATTCAGATCAATCGGGTATTTATAAGCTCTTTCTCCTGCAATACCCTTGCGCTCGTTGGTCAATTGCGTAACCGCTTTCACACCCGTACCCGTAACACTTTGATAAGTGCTCACCACTATCCTTTTTATACCATATTTTTTCAGTGGATTCAACGCAACCACCATCTGGATGGTGGAACAATTGGGATTGGCAATGATCTTATCGTTCTTCGTGAGTATATCCGCATTGATCTCCGGAACCACTAATGGCTTATTCGGATCCATTCTCCAGGCAGAAGAATTATCAATCACAGTAATGCCTGCAGCTGCAAATTTGGGAGCCCATTCCAGTGAAGTGCTTCCACCTGCAGAAAAGATTGCTACAGCCGGTTTGGCAGCAATGGCATCAGTCATACTAACTACCTTAAACTTTTTTCCTTTGTATTCAACTTCCTTACCTACTGATTTTTCAGAAGCTACCGGAATAAGTTCCGTTACGGGGAAATTCCTTTCTGCCAGGACCTGCAACATTTTGGTGCCTACCAATCCTGTGGCACCTACAACTGCAACTTTCATTTACTGTTTGGTTTTTATTTAAATAAAAAAGCCTTCCGTTTGGAAGGCCTGCTAAACTTTTATATGGTTACATACATAACGCCGCAAACCTTCCTCAGGAATGTTTCTTAGTGCGCTTTGTATGTTTCATCATTGTCATTTCTCCAATGCTTCAGCTATCTGCTTTAGCGGAAGCAAAAGTAATGCGCCCCTTTTATTGCTCCAAATATATTCACGCCAAATATTGTTTTTTTCCCCTTTTTAGGAATATGCACCACGCTAGTTTAGCGCATGGCTCGTATACGTTGGATTTTTTTGCTGTTCATACCCTTTATTTCATCCGGGCAGGACCGGTATGCTGTGATTATTAATGAGATCATGGCTGATCCTTCACCTGTTGTGGGGCTTCCCAATGTTGAATGGATCGAATTAAAGAACAGATCAACCATTCCTGTTAACCTGCAGGGATGGCGAATTTCCGATCAAACAGGCGTTAGTGGTCCAATGCCTTCCTACCTGCTGAAACCAGACAGCCTTGTAATCATCTGCACTTCATCAGCGGCATCCTTATTATCGATCTATGGTTCCTGTATTGTTGTAAGCAGTTTCCCTTCTCTGGATAATGACGGAGACCTCCTTTCACTCAAAGCAGTGGACGGCAGAGTGATTCATGCAATTCAATATAATACTTCCTGGTATGGAAATGAATTGAAGAAACAGGGCGGATGGTCACTGGAATTAAAGGATGATCATTATCCCTGCACGGGTGCATCCAATTGGATTGCCAGTATTGACAATAAGGGAGGAACACCCGGTCAACCTAACTCAAATCAGGAACTTTTAAATGATAATGAAGCACCACAGCTATTGCAAACGCGCACTATCAACCCAACTACAATTATAGTACGATTTAATGAACCCGTAGATAGCAACACTGCCGTACAAACCAGCAATTATTCAATTGATAAGGGAATTGGTATCAGCAAGGCGGAAATCCTTCCACCACTTTTTAATGAAGTTCAGCTTACACTCACTGCTCCCTTACAGTCAAAAATGATCTATGTTCTTTCCTTAAACGCTATTACTGATTGTAAAGCCAACACATTAACAGGAACGCAAACCATCCGAACGGGCTTACCATCCACCGCAGAAAAAGGAGATATCATTCTAAATGAGATCTTATTCAACCCCCCGCCTAATGGTTATGATTTCATTGAATTGTATAATACAGGAAACAGGATCATCGATGCCTCTTCTTTATACCTTGCCAACAGGAATGGCAGTAACCAGGTCAACGCCATCACCCGCATTACGGCAGATACATTTTATATTTTCCCTGGTGATTATATTGTAGTCACGGAAAACAGGCAAAGTCTTCAAAGAAATTATCGGGTAAAGGATGAACATGTTGTTATTGAAATGAACTCGCTGCCTTCCTATCCTGATGATAAAGGTGCTGTTTTGCTGCTGGACCAACAGGGAGCTATACTGGATGAAGTTGATTATTTGGACGAGTGGCATTTTAAACTTTTACCTGATAAGGAAGGCGTGTCACTAGAAAGAATAAATCCGGCAGCAGCTTCCCAAAACCCATTGAACTGGCATTCGGCAGCTTCCACCGCTGGATATGGTACTCCGGGCTCTCGCAACTCCCAATTCCTGGATATGGATCAATCCAACTCAGCTATTGACCTGTTCCCCCCCGTTTTCTCTCCTGATAATGACGGCTATGATGATATTCTTTCCATTCATTACAGAATGCAGGAACCGGGTTTTGTAGCCACCCTCATTATCTATGATGCGGCTGGCCGCCCCATAAAAACACTTGTGCGCAATGAGCTCTTAGGTATTGAAGGCAACTGGACCTGGGATGGGCTGGGAGACCGAAATCAAATCCTTCCGGCAGGAATCTATGTAGTCTGTACTAACCTGTTTACATTAACCGGTAAGAGAAAACAATTCAAAAAAATAGTTGTACTTGCAAGGAAGATCTAAGGGCACAATTCTGGTCGTAAAAAAGCGTCTATATTTGTAGGCGCATTTAATTTCAACCCGCATCAGTGCCCACCTTCCACATCACCTCCTAATTCCCGTTTAAATAGATCGTAATCATTCATTGAAGCTGGCTTCAGGGGATGTCTTTCCTTGCATCTTCCTGGGTTCTTCCTCGGTCTTTCTTCGGTTTATCCTGGGTTATAGCTGGGATCATGCCGGGTTTTTAAGTACTTAAAAACCCGGCAT
>CAMLGP010000241.1 GCA_946479535.1 uncultured Bacteroidota bacterium | reverse complement strand
TTGGGCATTAAACTAATAAGATCAAAAAAAACCTTTATCCCTACTATTGTGTTCTGATGCAATCCGCGCCTGTATTGGCTCCTGCTCAAAAAGTGTAAAATAAATTGCACAAAATACTTGGGATTATCACCAAGTGGTATTACTTTTATATTTCAGTATTTTTACTATGTTACATCAATCGGCAGGTTATCTCCCCTCAACCTGAACAAGTAACGAATACTCACTGGTTTTTAGGTTTTCCAATCCCGGAAGCTTCCGGGAATCGGAAAAAGGATTTTAGGCGATTGCCCTCAGAATCGCTTAGCCTGACCATTAAGCTTCCCAATACTTGTGGTTCTATGATCAACCTCCCGATCGCCATCGGCAGATTAGTAACAAAGAAATAACCCTTGAAATGAGTACTGAATTAATCCGCATCATCCTGGTTGACGACCACAAACTGGTCCGTGAATCGCTTGTCCTGCTACTGGGCTATGACCCCCGGTTTGACATCATCATGGAATGTGATAATGGACATGACGCCATTCACCATGCCCGCAACCTTCAGCCTGATATTATGCTGGTAGACGTGAATATGAGTCCCGTAAACGGCTTTGAAGTAGTAAAAAATGTGATGGCAACTCACCCCGATACAAGGATTATCGGCATCTCCGTCAATAACCATCCCCAATACGTGGATCACATGCTTTCTATTGGCGCCCGAGGTTTTGTCACCAAGGGTTCTCCTTTGGAGGAAATGACCAAAGCTATTATTGCTGTACATGAAGGGAAGCAGTATGTGTCAAACGATATTCCCAGGTAATCATCTGTTCCTGGTCACCATTTGCTGGCTCACGCGTGTTCATTCCCGCGCCTCAGGAAACATAAATTATGTTTTCATGCCACGGTTCACGCGTGTTCATTCCTGCGCCTCACAAAACATAAATTAAGATTTTCATGCCACGGTTCACGCGCGTTCATTCACGCGCCTCACGAACCACAAAAATCATTATTCACGGTTCCTGAGAGGCTAACCACGGCATAAATATTAAACAAAAGCCCGTGACCAGTACGCTTAGCTACCCGGCAATTCGTAAATTTGCGGCCTTATATGGAGCTCGCAAAGAATTTCGACCACAAGTCCGCAGAACAGAAATGGTACCAGCACTGGCTGGACAACAACTATTTCACCAGTACCCCCGATGACCGGGAACCCTACACTATTGTTATGCCCCCTCCCAATGTAACCGGTGTGTTGCACATGGGACATGCGTTGAACAATACCATCCAGGATATCCTGATCCGTCGTGCACGCATGCAGGGAAAGAATGCCTGCTGGGTACCGGGTACGGATCACGCTTCCATTGCTACCGAAGCCAAAGTGGTTCAAATGCTTCGTGAAAAAGGCATCAGCAAAAGTTCCCTCTCAAGAGATGAGTTCCTTGGCCATGCATGGGAATGGAAAGAAAAATATGGTGGAATCATTCTCCAGCAATTAAGAAAACTGGGCTGTAGTCCTGATTGGAGCCGTACCACTTTCACCATGGACCCGGATTATTATGAATCGGTGATCAATGTTTTTATTGATCTCTATCAGAAAGGATATATCTATCGCGGCAAAAGAATGATCAACTGGGATGTGCGTGCAAAAACAGCACTCAGTGATGAAGAAGTGATCCGCAAAGAAACCCAACAGAAACTTTACTATGTAAAGTATTTCATTTCGGATGATGCCGGTAAACCAACCAAAGACTTTGTTACGATAGCCACTGTTCGCCCGGAGACCATCATGGGTGATACCGCTATCTGCGTGCATCCAAAAGATGAACGTTACCTGCACCTGCACGGTAAATATGCCTTTGTGCCAATGATCAATCGCCGCATTCCCATCATTACCGATGATTATGTGTCCATGGATTTTGGTACCGGCGCTTTGAAAGTAACGCCTGCTCATGATATGAACGATTACCAGTTAGGCCAGAAGCATAACCTGGAAGTTGTTGATATTTTCAATGAAGACGGTACGCTTAATGCTGATGCGCAACTATTTGTTGGCGAAGATCGCTTTGAAGCGCGCAAGAGTGTTGTGAAAGAACTGGAGTCAAAGGAACTGCTGGTGAAAACAGAGGATTACACCAGTGAGGTGGGCCATAGTGAAAGAACGGATGTGGTTGTTGAACCCCGCCTCAGCCTTCAATGGTGGGTGGATATGAAGAAGATATCAGGCCCTGCCTTAAAAGCAGTAATGGATAATGATATCAGTTTCTATCCTGCCAAATTCAAGAATCTCTATCGTCATTGGATGGAAAATATTAAGGACTGGTGTATCAGTCGCCAGTTATGGTGGGGCCAGCGCATTCCTGCCTGGTATGATACAGAGGGAAGATTTGTAGTAGCTGCAACAGAAGACGAGGCAAAGAAAGAATTTGCAAAACAGTTTGGAGTTAACATCCCGATAGCTATCGGGACGCTTAAACAGGATGAGGATTGCCTGGATACCTGGTTCTCTTCCTGGCTTTGGCCATTTGAAGTATTTGACGGATTAAGTAAACCGAATAATCCGGATGTCAATTATTATTATCCCACCAATACATTGGTAACTGCCCCTGAGATCATTTTCTTCTGGGTAGCACGTATGATCATGGCGGGATTTGAATACAAGAAGGAAAAACCTTTTAGTGATGTTTATTTTACGGGTATCGTAAGAGATAAGATCGGCCGTAAAATGAGCAAGCAATTAGGTAACTCTCCTGATTTGCTTCAAATGATCGATGATGAAGGAGCTGATGCAGTTCGCTTTGGAATTATGATCTCCTCCCCCGCCGGAAATGACCTGATGTGGGATCAGGCTGGTAATGACCAGGGACGTTTCTTCATCAATAAAATGTGGAACGCGCTGAAGCTGGTTAAGATGTGGGAAGGAAGACAATCCACTAATGTGCCGGCTGACGGCAGTCAATTTGCAGTGAACTGGTTTGAAAGCCGCCTGGCCGAAGTAAGAATTCAACTGGATGAACAGTTCAAAGACTTTAAACTAAGTGAAGCACTAAAGACGTTATACTCCCTGATATGGGATGATTTCTGCAGTTGGTATCTTGAATGGATAAAGCCGGGATTTGAACAACCTATTGATAAAGCAGTGTATGAAAAAACGGTTGCATTCTTTGAACAACTGATGCAGTTGCTTCACCCATTCCTGCCATTCATTACAGAAGAGATCTATCATGGACTGAAAGATCGCAAGGATGATATTACTGTTAAGCAGTTTCCTCCAACTACCACTCCAGATAAAGAAGTTTTGCAAAATGCTTTAATTCTAAAGGAAACTATCACTGGCATCCGCGATGCACGTAATAAGAACCAGGTTAAGCCGAAGGAAGTAATTCAATTGCATATTCAGTCTGCACATCCTGGCACATACAAACCGATTGAGCAGATACTCGCCAAACAGATCAATGCAGATGCAATCAACTATGTTACCGATGCAGTTCCCAATACAATTAACATAGTAATTCAAAAAGATAAATTCTATATCCAGACGGCAATGGAGCTGGATACAGCTTCCCAAAAGGAACAATTACTAAAAGACCTTGATTATCTTAAAGGTTTCCTGGAATCTGTTGAGAAAAAACTCGGCAATGAACGCTTCGTCAATAATGCCAAACCGGAAGTTGTAGACAGCGAGCGCAAAAAGAAAGCTGACGCTGAAGCAAAGATCAGGGCTATTGAAGAAAGTCTTGCTTCTCTTTAATGTATTACCGGGGAATAATACTCACTGGCAATACAAACTCCCATATTGGAACTTTGCTTTGACCGGTGAAGAAATCCCGGTCCAGCAAATAGCTCATGCGCACGCCAAAACTGAGTTCATACTGATTCCACCATTTGGTATCGAAATAGATCTCACCTCCCGCACTACGCTGATCTGCTGATGCCCGCTTGTTATTGGAAAACACACGTGTCATATCATAAAAGCCATTGGCCCGCACGCGTTGCAGATAAAAGATATTACCGAATCCCCAGTCAGGATAAACTAGTGGGAAGTGATAATTAAGACCTACTTTCCACATTCTTGCAAAATAAGCTGCATTATATCCCCTTGAATAAGGCAGCCTGTTTCCAAATAGAGCATTTACCGTATCCGTTTCCTGGAATGCACCGTCCAGTACTATACTGTGATTGGGAAGGAACCCCGGCAAATAGAACCTGGCTCTTCCAAACCGCTGCCAACTCTTGTAATTAGATATTGCATACCGGTATTCACCTGTTAAACTATATCCCAAACGCGGGTATATATGTTGGGTAGCCATCTCTGTCTGCTGCTGCCAGGTAATAAAATGGCGTAGTGCTCCAAAATTGAAATCAATCCCGATGCTATCATTCTTTCTAAAATCCTGCCTGTAAATAAAATCAGTGCCCAGGTTGAATCCGTTATTCATTTTACCTTTTGTCCAGGTGAGCGGAATACTTAACCCAACCCTTGAGTCCAACTGATTCCATCTAATCGTTTTGGGGTTCGCTGTATTGGCATTGAAAGTCTGGTGCCTGTCAAAGGTATACTGGGTACCCAGCGTAATATAAGGGAACCAGCCTCCATACGCCGCACTTACTCCTAGCGCATTGGTTCGCTCATCCTGGTTATACAGGTAATACACCTGGGTCTGCAATGTATTCAGCACAT
This sequence comes from uncultured Bacteroidota bacterium, assembly GCA_946479535.1. Next base: position 933 of record CAMLGP010000241.1, on the reverse strand, counting down.
TCTCACCATAAATAGAAAAAGTGAATTCAGGGTCTTCATAATAAGGTCGCCAGCTGTGAAAATTTATCAGGCGTGTTCCTTTCCTGTATTTAGTAATGGGAAATTGTCGCAATGCCAGATTCCCCGGAACAATGGATGTAATTTCATTAGCATGACTTACCGGGCTGTATAAACTGGTATTCGCAACCACGGCATAAGGAACTGGTACAAAACTCAATTCATCTATTGCTTTCTGTTGCAATTGATATCCATCTGCCGAAAAGATCGACCATGTTAATTTTCCTTCTGCAGCATTCACAAAGTAGCGACCCAGCGGTCCCTTGCTTACCCTGTAAATGACCGTATCACCCAAATTAATCACAAAGAGATCATCATTACCCCCATAAGAAGCCGTGAAATAGATCTTATTGTGATCAACAGAAGGATAGCCTACCACATTAAAAGAAGGAGGTGTTAGACGAACTACAGCACCTGAAACCAGGCTCACTCTGGCCAGCGCCATTTTACCATCTGTTAGTCTAACCGCTGTTACCAGTGAATCTTCGCTAATAAACTTCGGATCAGTAAACACGCTGATATCCATGGAACGGATCCTTGCTTTCACTTCACCGGTTGCTGCATCCAGTATATGCAATTCACTTTTCCCATCCGGGGCAATCTGCACTGCTGCAATCTTCTCACCGCTTGCAGAAATATCCGGAGTAAAGTATTTGCTACGGTGGGTAACTGTCTTTTGTTTTCCGCTATTGATATCCAGTACCTTGATCACACTGTAATCTCTCCAGATCCAGCGTGGGTCATTTTCATACGCTGCGTAAACAATCTTTCCATTACGATAAGAAAATTGTTCATCAATGGAAATATCTCTTATACGTAAGGGATACGTACCACCTGCGCTATCCTTAACAAAAAAAGTTGGCCTCCTGTTAGTAG
>CAMLGP010000240.1 GCA_946479535.1 uncultured Bacteroidota bacterium | reverse complement strand
TTTAATTCCCTGGGAGAGCAATTTGGAAGCCTTTTGAATTCTGCGTTCAAATTTCTTATCACTGATCCTTTCTTTTAAATCACCGAAGGTGGTAGTCAGGCGCTCAGCGATCCTTGTTCTGAACTCTTTCCTGGCTGTTTTCTTTGCTTTTGACATTTGTATTAAAATTTGGGTAATACAAACTTAACAATTAGGTAATCTAAGCCAATGTTAAGTTTTGAGCCACACTCCTCTCTTATCTATTGATAATCAATAGATAATTGAATTTTCCATATTAAATTTTTGCACATTTGTGAGCCCTGGAGACCTTAGTAAAAGCCTTTCCACCACCCACATCTATTTCCTGCGTTATTATTTCACCAGTTAGTTTTCCCTAACTGATGACACTTCTATCACCACCTCTTTGCCTGCTTTGATATCGATAATATAATCCCCTTTATCACCCGGGTGGCGATGGGAATAAACTACCTGATCATTTATACTTGGTGAAAGGTTACGCTTCCGAAGAAATTCACCCCACTCCTTCCTGTCTGCATCAGTCAATGTGCCTTTACTTTGCTTATCCATCATTTGAATCATAAAGGGTTCACGGGAGTTACTTGTCCATCGGGTTGCATCCTGCCTCACTTCAACTTTATATTTGCCTTCAACCGGGCCCTGGCTTTGGGGTACCATGAATCTGCCTAATTCACCAGTTCCGGTGTTATTCATATAGATAATAACTGGCGGTGCCTGGGGATCATTCACAGGAGTTAAGATTACCATTCCTTTCAGCAAGGGTGATCCATCCAATTTCACCACTCCTCCCAATGATACCTGGGTTTTATTGGACAGAAACCCTGAACCTCTCATCCAGTTATTTAACAGTTTTGTCCATTCACCCAACACAGGATCTCCCAATGCAAATCCTGTCCCATGAATGCCATTTCTAAAGAAATGCGCTTCAACAGGGACACCTGCACGGTATAAACGGCTATACATATCAATCATTCCTGACTGGCTGCCTCTATCCTCTACTGTTCCATACATAAAGGTTGGAGGAAAACTCTTTTTTATAATTGAATCTGCCATATCACCAACTCTCATTGATCCATAAGCGAGGATCATGAAGTTTGGTTTAGAGGAATAACGGTCCAGAAGGTCAGCAGAATTATAATCACCAACAGCAGCATTCACTGTCATGTCCGGGATCAGAGCGGCGCCCGCAGAAAAACCAACAGCGCCAATATGATCAGGAGAAATATGATATTCTGCAGCATGTGCCCGTATATATTGCATGGCCCGTTTTCCATCCTCTACCCAATTATTCCTTTCATACAAAGGTCTTAACCGGTAGCGAAGAAGAAAAGCTGTGATACCATGCTTCCTAAGCCATTGCGCTACCAGCACTCCTTCATGATCTACTGCCCTAATGGTGAATCCGCCACCTGGAACAACCAGCACTGCTGCATTTGTCCTTATACCTGCATCGGGAATAAAAGGCATAATGGCAGGTTTATCTTCATCGCTGGTTCCGGTAGCACCGGGCGCTCCATTTGGCCACAATAGGATTGGATCGGCCAGGTTTTGAGCCAATGAGGAAGACGAAAGGACTATCAGGATTGAAAGAAGAATCAGGGAGTATGGTCTCATATAAGAAGCTTCGTTTGAAGGCTAATTTAAACCACAATCCTGAAGCAGGCGGGGGATGGTGAAATTATCCTCTGTTCCTGCATTATGAAGACAACCGTAGGATGCATAAACCACGGGCTGCCCTTACAGCGCAGCCCGTGGTTTATAAAAAGCTCAATTATTTATTTATATACAACTACCAGTTTAGGTCTGCGCCCTGGATCTGCATTATCACTACTGGACAATAATACACTTCTGTAAATCTCTTCTGTTTGAAGTAAAAGGTTAAAACCGTAGTTGGTGTTTGTTGAAACCATTGTTTTAACAAGTTCAGTAACATCTATTTCTGGCAGGTTATAGTTCCATTGTGCCGTGGTACCGGGGATCGCTACCTGACCATCATTGCTGGTAGCTGGTTTGTTGTTCCAGGTTATTGTTGACTCATCCCAATTAGCTGTTACACGTCTAACCCATCCTGTATTATCAGGATTTGAGCCATAGGGCGAACCGGGATAATGTGAATTGCCTGGATGGAATGTGGTTCCATTGACAGGCAAACCATATAGATAGAGTTTTGCAGAAGTAATTGTTGAACTCTGTGGTATTGCTGAAAGGCCTGTAAATTTTATAAAGGTCCGGGATCCTCCTTCACCAAAACCTTCAGCAGTATAAGTCCACCTGGAATAGGCCAAAAAGTCCCAATTCGCATAATTCCCATTCGGGGAATTAGCGTCACCTGCCCTATATGTTACAATTGCATCCTGTCCATCATTGGGGCCAGGCTGAAGAGTCAGTGTTTTACTTTCTGCTGCTGTAACAACAACCGATAGGGTATCAACACCAGTGGCGCCATCATTATCAATAACCATCAGCTGAAACTTGTAGGTTCCAACTATCAGACCTGAAACTTTGGTAGTAGCAGCCGCCGGAGTTTGTATGGCAGCAATATTTGGACCTGCCAGTTCACTCCATAAATAACCTACTATTTGTCCGTCAGCATCGGACCCGCTTCCGGTAAGTGTTACATTATCAACAGGAAGTTGAATGTTTTGAGAAGGTCCGGCATTTGCAATGGGAACTTTGTTCATTTTGTCTTTTGTACAACCGAAGACAGTTGCCAAAAGAAAGCTGGCTAATAACAGGTAGCTTAGTTTCATAAGAGATTTTTAGTGGGGTTATTTTGCTATAAAGGTAGATTCATCCCTGTACAATTAAAAATGCTGCATGGATGATAAGCCATTTTTTCGATGATATAATCATTAAGATTACACAATTATTGTCATAATCAGCACGAGTACACTTGTATTGTCACAGATAATAAAAACCTGAATACCAAACTTATTTCTTCAGAAATAACAAGGAGTAAATTAAAGATTACATGAAGGGTAACTGGGATAACCTTGTATAGTTTCCATCGCAAAGGAGAACGTGAACAATGACACGTGAATTATATAAATTATCTTAACCCCGTCCTTAAAACCGGGGTTAAGATAATTTCAGCTTGCTGGCAATACAGAAGTTGACGAAAGTACAGATCCAAGAGGAGCATCTTTCCCCTGTTACCTAACTGGCTCTGGCCCTCTCCTAACAGAGATCAGGCATTCAAGTAATTACATAATTACAGCGATTTCAGGTATTCTGTTAGATCACCCATTTCCGCAGAAGTCAAATTAAGGTGTAATGCTGTGTTATAATGGCTAACCACATCTGCAAGCGTTGCATAGCGTCCATCATGATAAAATCCGCCTTTGGCCCTCGCGAACAAACCACCCAGCGGTGTTGTCCGGTATTTACCAGTTGGAGAACGTTTAGCTTCAAAATCATCGATACCAATTTCTTCAGCCGTATGCAAAATCTTATTTGCATTCCGTAATTGCTGATCTGAATGGCAACTGGCACATTTAGCCTTGCCCATAAAAAGATACTTTCCACGATTTGCAGCATTAGCATTGAAACTTCCTGCAGGAGGTTTTGGTGCAGCAATCGAATGCTGATAAGCTCTTAGTGCTGGCAATTTGGAAGTTATAAGATCCGGACTGTTTGTAACATTATACAATCCATTTTCAACAGCAATGGGATATTTGACCGGATCATTTAATCTTGGATCTGTAAAGTTTCCTTTTCCATGCATTTCCAGGTTAGCAACAAATGAATTCCAATAGCTGATATCACCCCATCCTGTATAAGTGGCAAGTGCAACATCTTTCATACCAAACGCTGCAGGTATAAGGTTGGCCGCAATAGAACCATCGGGTTTTGTTGCTTTACCATCAACCGCCAGTACCGCATTGAATTTTCCAGGACCCCACCCTGCCAGCACAGTACGTAGTGTGGGTTCACTGACGTGTAACATATCTGCAATGGGTTTGGCATTATCAGTAAGAGATATAATAGTACCCACATTAAGATCCCTGTTTGGCCATCCATCCAGCCTGTTTCCTATTCCGGGAGCAAATGAATTATCCACTGTTGAATGGCAAACTGCACAGGTAATACCTATTGCTTTGAGAGAGCCTGCATCAGTGAAAGTTCCTTTCACTCCAACCACAGCATTCAATTTTAATAATGCGAGCGTGGTTGCGGGGTCATCCAGATTTACTTTGCCTGCCCGAATATCTGCTGCAAGATCTGCAGGTATAGCCATTGCATCTACTTTTAGTCCCACTGCCAGCGCAGTACGCGGACTAACACCCGGACCAAATCCTCCATTAGCTGATCCGGCTATGGCTTTATCATATGTAAAAGATTGCTCCAGAAAGCTTCATCACCGAAAGTGTCGAAGCGGAATATATTCTTTCCAGTTCTTACCTGGGATGGATCTGCGTCCGGATCATGAACCCCTCCCTTGTTACATTGGGTCAATCCAAAAATAGCAATGGCAATAGCCAGCAGGATCAGGTTTTTCTTGTTGATCATAACGGCAAATTTCAGTTCGATCATTAAATATCAATGGTGTCCTTTCTTTAGAGAAAGGTGTACCGCAAAAGGTTACAATAAAAAATGGATTTTATTATGCACCTATGGAAATGTAAACGATAATAGTGCTTAACATTACGGGCTAATGGTGATTGATCGTAGATTCTTTTCCCCAGTTTGTAACCTTTCTTATTATATATACACTATTTAAATAAATGTCTTTGTGAGAATCAATCAATTGGTTTAAAACGCACGGTATTTGTGGGCCGATGAATAAGTGTCTCCCTCTGGCAACTCTTTTTTGGAAACCCAATACTTAATCAATAAATAAATAACTCATGGCTACAACAACCGCTAATTACGCAGCCACACCCTATGCAGAAGCACCAGCCAGATCAACAAGTGTTGATCGCGTGGTCACCATAATGCGATTAACCTATGGTTTAGTTCCCATTGTTGCAGGTGCAGATAAATTCACTCATTACCTGACAGACTGGGATCAATACCTGGCTCCCCAGATCGCGAATATGCTTCCATTCCCTACACATACATTTATGGCGATAGTGGGAGTAATTGAAATAGTAGCAGGTTTACTTGTACTGATAAAACCGAGATTGGGCAGTATAATAGTTTGTCTTTGGTTATTGGGCATAGCCATTAACCTGTTAATGACAGGTCAGTACTATGATGTTGCAGTCCGTGATACGGTGATGGCGATTGGAGCTCTTTCCCTGTTTATGCTATCAAGGCCAGCCTATCCCCGAGGGTGATAAATAGTCAGTAAGTTTTGGAAAAATGGGAATGGATAGGAGACTGATTTCTGCTGTAAAGTTGTTTACCATTACTTAATCAAAGAAAAAAGGCTGTCTCCAAAGGTCTAGACAGCCTCTTTTTATTGGGGTAGGTAGGTGATGGAGAAAGTTATCGTTTAAACGATTCTCAAACCCTTCATTTTGCTTTAGACAAGCCTCTTTTTATTGGGGTAGGTAGGTGATGGAGAAAGTTTTCCATTTCTAAGTTTGTGGTGTCTGGTTAACTATGGTAGCCAATCGGGAGGAGGTAATTCCCCAACGGCAAGAAGGATTTG
>CAMLGP010000239.1 GCA_946479535.1 uncultured Bacteroidota bacterium | reverse complement strand
TATTTTTCAAATACACCCTGCTTGATCAGGGAGAATTCCAGCGCGCCGCGTGTATTATTATAATTCTTCAGCGTAGAAATAGTTGCATCATACGTGAAAGTGAATGTATAATCCTTGAATCCCAAACCAATCATCGGGATCACTGCATCACTGCTGCGGTAATACAACCCACCGATCAGCACTTTCTCTCCATCTCCGGATAGATTGTAATGTGCATTCATTCCTACTACATATTCATAAGATTTGGCCTGCAGGGAATAATAAGCATTCGGATTGATGATCCACTGATCATTAAGCTTGAAACTTCCATTCAAAAAAGCCGTGTGCCTTACGGCGATGCGGTTATCTACGCCCTGCTGGTCATCAAAGAATGATTCCTTCGGACGATTGATATGGTGAGAAGAGAACCCGATATTCAGGTACATATTTTCATTAGGAAAATAAGCATAGTTGAGGCCCGCCTGCAGATCAAGATACCCTATATTATTGCTGGCAAAACTTGGCATCTGGCCCACCTGGTGGGAATCAAAAAATTTACCATTCCACTGACTGGGAAATGTAAGGTTATCTGTATTTATCCGCTTATTGGCATAACCAACATTGAAACCAGCGCTTAGCAAGCTTCCCAGGTTCAACATCTGATGATAGGCAATGGAGCCATACATCCTGGTGGAAGTGAGAACACCACTACCCGCCACATCCCTTAATATCATTCCACCAATACCTACCCATCCATCATTATTCTGATTCTGCAATATTTGTGCATCTCCAAAAGCACTCATTGTTTTGTAAGGATAGGGCGTTAGTGATGCCCATTGATTGCGAAAATTTACACCAAGGCGGTAATCACCATCCGGAATAAATCCTGTGTTGGCAGGATTGGTTAATAATGGTGAATTCATGAATTGGGAAAAATGGAGATCCTGCGCCTGCGCTGCAATTCCAACCATCAGGCCCCATAATCCAATTACTATTTTATAACCGCTTCTCATCATCACATTATCTTATTAAAGTTATGTCACCTTTTTTAGTTGCCTTCTTTCCATCGGCAAATTCTACATCCAGTGTATAGGCATATACGTCCATTGGCTGTACTGTTCCATTCACCTTACCGTTCCAACCCTCATTGCGGTTGGCTGTTTCAAACACTTTCTTTCCCCACCGGTTCCAGATGATCCACCTCATTTTGGCAATGCCAAAGCCACGCACCTTGACAACACTATTTATATCTCCACTATTGGGCGTAAATGCATTAGGCACATCTATCAATGGGTCTATGATGGTCTGCACCGGCAAACAGAATGTATCCGTACATCCAGCCGCATTAAAGGCGATCAGGCAGGCATTCCAGGTACCTGTTGCATTGTACTGATAGGTTACCGGAGCACGGGAAGTGGTCAACAAAGAGTCGCCATCGCCCCAAACCCATTTAAATCTTATCGCATTGTCTGAAGATTCATTGTTAAAGATATTAGGTGTATTAACCACAGGCGTTACAGGGGTATAGCTATAATGCGCCGTTGGCTTGTCATATACCGTAATGGTAATATATCCTGTATCAACCTTATTACATGTGTTAGGATCTCGTGCAATTAACCGGATTGTATAATTACCGGGAACATCATAGGTATGCGTTGGTTCAAATCCTGTTGATGTATTATTTCCACCCGATGCAGGATCACCAAAATCCCATTCCCATGTTCCATTACCGTCAGATGCGTTACCGAATTGAACGGTATATGGAGCACAACCTAATGGTGGTGTTTCAATCCTGGCTTTCACATTATCTACAACACTAACCTTTAACAGGAATGTATCAGGGTAATTACAATAAGCTGTATCTCTCAAAATGAGCATGGCATTGTAAGTACCTTTTGCAGGATAAGTATGCGTTACAGGATTAAGACCTGCAATCACCTGAGGACTGCCATCACCAAAATCCCATGCAAATGAAGTATCTGTAAATGGTCTTGCTGTAACCTGCGGAGTAAGATTGTTGAACTGGTAATCCAATGCCGTACAGGCTCCGGTTTTTTGGTAAGAAGCTGCTAAAGCGGCCCTAAGATCACCCACCTTAATGTTTATGTAAGAAGTATCGCGCACATTACAGCTGGAAGGATCTATTGCAATGAGCCGTACACGGTAGGTTCCAACTGCAGTAAATGTGTGTTGACGTGTCCAGCCAGTATCAGCCTTCATTGGACCGAAATCACCGGTGCCATCTCCAAAATTCCAGATATATTCTGTGGCATTGCGTACCTGATCAGTAAATGTAACATCCAGTGGTACACAACCCGCAGTATCCCTCACTACACCATCTATTGCAGATTCTACCTGCGCTCCCACACCTGCAAGATTGAAAGCAATTTTCACCATACCCAAATTACAATAAGCGCTTGCAGGTTTTACCCTTGCGTAAGCACCTGGAGAAGCGGGAAATGTACCTATGCCGCCACAATTGGCACACATAGCCTGGTAGATCACACCATTTGCATCAAAGCGGCTTGTACCTCCATCCACGTGATCAGTGAATCCACCATTCTGTCCGAAATAACTTCCGAATAATTGAGAAACTGCATCTTTCTTCAATACAAAGAAATAAAAATCAGCTCCGTCAGGACCACCCGGAGGATAGGGCAATGCATCTGCAGTTAAAGGCAAACCTGCAGTACCTCCACTTGCATATTCTGTAGGGTTTTCATTATTGATAGCGCCACCCCAACCGGATACATACACATTTTCGCAGCGGTCTACAAGGAAGGCAGTGATTGAAATATTGGGAATACTGGATCCATTTCCAAATACCGTTGAATAAACATACGCGGAAAGATCAGGCTGAAGCTTTGCAATAAACTGTTTGCCACCTGAACTGTAGATACCGGCTGGCTGCACTGGCCACGCTCCCCTTGTTTGTCCGGTTACATAAGGATATCCTTTGTTATCGAATTTGAGACCATAGACCTGGTCTATATCTGGTGTTCCCAGATATGTTGCCTTGATCAGTGTAGATCCATCATTGGAGAATCGTGCAACATAACCATCAATGCCTCCTTTAAATGTTGGACTAATTGTTCCAGCACTTGCCGAGGGGTCCACAAAATTATTGCTCTCTGTACCACCTCCAACATAGATATCATTATTAGGTCCTAATGCTAAAACATAAGCAGCATCATTGCCTGATCCACCAAACATTGTTGAGAACAGCAGATTGCCCACATTGGGAGAGAATTTAATTAATACCGCATCCTGTTTCCCACCACCAAAGGTCTGTTTATAGGCACCTGGAGTGGTATAGAATGCATCTGCCTGCGTACTGGAACCTGATTGGGTACAGGAAGCTACATATACATTTCCTCCACCATCAAGAATGATCTCACTTCTTCCATCATCTCCATAATTTTGTTCAAGTGAGGAGGTGCCACCACGACCTTCCTTGATATTTACACCGTCATCCCCTATTCCACCAATACGTTTTGAGCTGATCAAGTTGGTACCCCCAGGATTCAATTCAGTGACGATAATATCATAACCACCACCTTTTCCGAGCATGGTATTAGCACCCCTCAGAGGATAGGCGCCGTTACCGGTTATTGGGCTATTGGTTCTACCTGCAATGAACAGGTTACCATTTTGATCAACGATCAGACTATGCGGTTGTTCCGTACCAGCACCTCCGATATAGGTTGCATATAAGCGACGTGCTCCATCTGCAGATAATTTGATAATACCTATATCAACCGGAACGGGTGAATAGCCACCCTGGAACTGTGTTTGAAAAGCACCGGTACTGACTGGGTATCCCGTTCCTTCAAACAATATTCCACCACCATAAAAAGTTCCGTCAGGTCCATAGGTAGCAGTAAAGCCCCACTGATTGGCGCCACTTCCAGAAAGTGAACACCAGCGAAATACCGGATCAATTACCAGTGTGGAATTCTTATCATAATTATCTACCTCAAACCGCACCACATCATCTTTTACCAGGTATTTGGTTTTAACAGCCAACCGGCCATTTTTGGAACCCTGGTAAGAATAAGGATAGGATTCTTTTAGATCACCAACGGATGTACCCACAATCAGTTCCTTATCCTTCACAGACATCTTATCAGCACCCTTATACTTTAATGCTATTTTTTTAATATCAGCTCCCGGCTTTGCGATGATATCATATTTGAGTGTGCCATTATTTGTATAATAGCGAACATCAACATTTGGATAAACATCTTTCAATGTAACAGCCTGGTAAATGCGGCAATTGGATGCCCATTTGGAAGGATCATCGCCTGTGAAATAATTGTTATAGGAATCAATTGGCTTATCAGCCACTACCTGCATATTGGGGGAAGCACCAATAAACTCAACTTCTACCGCATGAGAACGGATCGTTGTTTTTCCAAATTCCTTGCGAAGTGATTCAGAAGCTTTATTATTGAATTGATGGAGCGCACTTTGCAATGCGCCATAATCATCGGGGTTGTGTTGCAGAATGGTAAAACCTTTGTCTGTTATAAAAACGGCTCCGGCATTTACATCTCCTTTATACTTCACACGGGGATCCCACTGACCTTTATTTTCAACAAATTCAATATTACTATAATCCTGTGCAGATGTGGCAAGGGTTGTGGCTACGAGGGCTATCGAGGATATCAGGCGTCTCAGGGTATTCATTCTTCTATTAAATTAACTAAAATATCCCGTAAAAGGATTGAAAACTTATGTTAAGAAACTCTTTATCAATTGATATTTACTAAGTCGTGACCCGCAGCAGGTGATGGCTTTGATCGCCGTAGCTTTAGCGAAGGCGATTGGCTTTTCATGGGAATCGCCTACGTTAAGAGTCAGGCAATTGGAAATTCTGGATAGATCCCGGCGGTCGAATAACTATGAAATCTTACTCCAGCTCATCTTCCCCTTTTGGTGTAGCAGGAAATTTTTTAACGGCAAATTGTCTGCCGAAACAAGGTCCGGGTCGGCCTCAAGTAAATTTCCTACTAGTGATTTTCCTATTTCCAATAACGGTCTGTCTTCTATAATATTTGCGAGCTTGAAATTTAATACCCCACTCTGCCGGGTTCCTTCAATATCTCCGGGGCCTCGCAATTCCAGGTCTTTCTCTGCAATTTCAAAACCGTTGCCGGTGACCGTCAATATCCTGATGCGCTCCCGCGCATCATTACCTAATTTGGGTCCGGACAATAATACACAATAGCTTTTTTCGGCTCCCCTGCCTACCCTCCCTCTTAATTGATGGAGTTGAGACAGACCAAATTTTTCCGCATTCTCAATCACCATGAGAGTGGCATTCGGCACATTCACTCCCACCTCAATTACGGTAGTTGAAACCATGATCTGTGTATCCCCGCTGACAAAACGATTCATATTCTCCTCTTTTTGCACAACTGGCTGCCGGCCATGCACCATGCTGATCCAGTATTTTGGTTCGGGAAAGTATCCTTTAACCACCTCATAACCTTTCATGAGATTCTCATAATCCAGCTTGTCACTTTCTTCAATCAGGGGAAAAATTATGTAGGCCTGCCGCCCCTTATCAATTTCTGCCCTCAGGAAATTCATGACCATGCTCCGCTGATTCTCAAAGCGATGAACTGTGGTAACCGGTTGCCTGCCGGG
>CAMLGP010000238.1 GCA_946479535.1 uncultured Bacteroidota bacterium | reverse complement strand
CATTGTCAGTGATCCCCGCAAAACACAAACCTGCTCCATTGCCAATCTTCATTTGCAATTGAACCCGGGTACTGATATCACGTTACACCATGCAATAGGAAGATGCCTGATTGAAGAAGGAAATATCGATCCCAATTTTATCAAAGATCACACAGAGGGATTTGAACAGTATAAACAGACTGTTTTTGCAAGAAGTATAGCGGAAGCTGCGGAAATATGTGGTGTGGAAGAGTCAGCTATTCGACTTGCTGCATCTTATATCGGGAATGCCAAAGGTTTCCTGACCCTGTGGACCATGGGATTGAATCAGAGTGTGGTCGGAGTAAATAAAAATCTATCGCTGATCAATCTCAATCTGATCACGGGGCATATTGGTAAGCCGGGTTCAGGTCCGTTCTCTCTAACCGGCCAGCCTAATGCAATGGGTGGAAGGGAGGTGGGTGGTCTTGCTAATTTATTATCGGCGCATCGTGATCTGGGTAATGAATCCCATCGCAATGAAATGGAGAGATTCTGGCAAATACCATTGGGAACTATTCAACCGAAAGCCGGGCTTACTGCCACTGAAATGTTCGAAGCGCTGAATGATGGAAGATTAAAAGCTGTATGGATACTCTGCACCAATCCATTGATCAGTCTGCCGGATGTAAGAATGGCGGAAGAAGGTTTAAAGAAGGCAAAATTTGTAGTGGTGCAGGATGTGACTAATAAGCTGGAGACTTTGAAATATGCGGATGTAGTGTTACCTGCAGCTGCGTGGACGGAGAAAGAAGGCACCATGACGAATGCAGAACGGCGGATCAGTTTGCTGAGTAAGGTGCTTGACGCTCCGGGTGAAGCATTACCTGATGCTACCATTCTCTATCGTTTTGCCCAGAAAATGGGATTCAGTGGATTTGATTATAAAGATTCAGGTGAAATTTATGCAGAGCATGCGGCGAGCACTGCAGGAACGCACATTGATATCAGTGATCTGAATTATGATATCCTCCGCCAAAAAAGATCTGTGCTATGGCCCTATACTGCAGCCTTGAATGGCGGAGGCACTCCAAGGCTTTTTTCCGATAAGAAATTTTACACTCCTTCTCAAAGAGCCATTATCCGCTCTTTTACTGATAAGAATGAAAGTGAGCAGCTGGATGAAAATCATCCGTTGATATTGACCACAGGCCGCATTCGTGATCAGTGGCATACAATGAGCAAAACAGGAAAGGTAAATAAGCTGAAGCAGCATATCAGTGAATCTTTTCTTGAAATACATCCGGATGATGCGGAAACAAGAGGGATAAACGATAATGACCTGGTGGAAATATTTAATGCCCGCGGACAGGTAAGAGTAAAAGCGAAATACTCGGAAAACATAAAGCGGGGTGTGGTGTTTCTCCCGATGCACTGGGGTAAGGTGTTGCAGAGTGACCTGAACAGGGCAAATAATCTTACCAGGAACCTGGTTGACCCTGTGAGCAAGGAACCAGATTTCAAATTCAGTGCGGTAGAAGTAAGATTATATAAGAAAGCAAAACAGAAGATCGTGGTAATTGGTGCCGGTGCAGGAGCGTGTGGTTTTGTGAAGAGTTATCGCGCATTGAATACAGAAGATGAGATTGAAGTATTCAGCAAGGAAAATTTTCCATTTTACAACAGGGTTTTGTTGCCAGATTATATCAACGGAGCGTTGCCCTGGACTAACCTGGTGAAAATGACGGATGAGGAGGAGCGAGCCTACAATATCCGTCTTCACCGGGGTCTGAGCATAGAAAAGATCGATAGGGAAAGCAGGACTGTTACGGATAGTAACGGGAAGGTCCACAGCTATGATATTCTGCTAATGGCTACGGGAAGTCGTGCCATACTCCTTCGTGATATTCCTTCACTGGACGGAATCTTCACTATGCGCAGCAGAGTGGATGCAGATAAATTCAGGAATTATATTGATCCTGCAAAGGGTCAGGTGATTATTGTAGGTGGTGGATTATTGGGAATTGAACTCGCAGCTTCTTTAAGGGAGGTGAATGTAAAAGTTACGATCGTGCAACGTATATCACGTTTGATGGACCGGCAACTGGATCCGTTAGGCAGCCAGTTATTGCACGAAGAACTGGTAGATAAAGGTGTAGACATCTATTATAATGATGAGATTGAAAGATTCCTTGGGGAACAGCAGGTAACAGGTATCCGTTTAAAAAGTGGTTTGATGCTGGAATGCCAGTCTATCGTGATCGCTATTGGCACTACACCGAATATTGAACTGGCAAAGGCGGCAGGAATAAATTGCAAGAGAGGAGTGGTGGTGGATGAATATCTGCAAACGAGTGATCCTTCTGTTTTCGCTATTGGAGAGATCGCAGAATTTAAAGGATTCCTGTATGGCATAACTGCCGCAGCAGAGCAGCAGGCTGAAATTGTTGCCCGGTATCTCTACGGGGATATTGCAAAATACTATGATGGTTCTTTGCTGATGAATATCCTGAAGATACATGGCACGGATCTCTGTTCTTTGGGAGCGGTGGAATGTCCGGATGATCCGGCTTTTGAAGAGATCGTATTCATTGATAAGGCAAGACGGTATTATAAAAAATGTATTGTACATAATGACCGATTGATTGGCGCGATACTCATCGGAGATAAAGCGGAGTTCCTGGAGTTCAGGGACCTGATCCAGGGAAAGATGGAACTGAGTGATAAAAGATTGCAATTATTGCGTAGTGGGAAGAAGGCCGAGCCTGTTATTGGAAAGATGGTATGCAGTTGTGGAAATGTGGGAGAAGGTAATATTATCAATAAGATAAAGGAAGGTTGTAAAGATCTTGTGCAGCTTTGTCAGTTATCCGGTGCAGGAATGGGTTGTGGAAGTTGCAGACCGGAAGTGAAAGGCCTACTGGAAAAAATAGTAAACCCTCAATTCTATCAGCCCACTGTGGCTGAAGTTCCGGCGGGCAAGCTTGATTTCGCTGAAATTTCAGCAGGCAAGCCAGAAAAGGAGGAACATGTAGTAATAAATCTGGAAACAAATGATTCAACTATTGCAAAAGCAGCCATCTGAGTTTGTGGGTATTTCGGGAATTGAGTATTTCCGGTTTGAAGAAGATTTTATTGAACAGAATGTCCGGTGTATTCCCATGATTGTAAGATTTAAGATGGACGCGGTGGGCATTAAGCTGAAACTGGCTGAATGGAGCAGGTTTAATGTGGCAGAGCGGAAAGAACTTGCGGCTAAAGTATGTTCAACCATTGGAGAATTGAGTGATTATAGAAATTTGCTGGCGCAGCTGGTAGTAAAATATACAGGGCTGGGACCCACTTATATGAATATTGATACTCATCCAGGCTGGGCTAAGCTTTATGAGGTTCCCATTATGCTGGAAGAAAGGGCAAGGGATTGTGGTATTGGGATCAGCTTATTACAATGGAGGGACTTGAGCAACCTGCAGCGATTTGCACTGATCAAGCTGAGCCGGCCGGGACATGAGAGTAAGAATTTTATAAAGGCGTTAAAGGAGTTTGGATTATAAAGTAAAAATTAAAAAATCAAAAGTAAAAAATGCCTCAGTTTGACTTACGTATGCCATGGTTCGTGTCTCACGAACTATCCGACAGAAAGAGATTGGTGGTTCGTGAGACACGAACCACGGCGGATGAATTCAGTTTTAACTTTTGATTTTTGACTTTTGAATTTATGAAATGAATACAATCAATACGATAAAAATCAATTTCAAGGGAGGTATTATCTCTCCAGGTGACCTGTATAATATACTGGTAGCAGCTGGCAAAATTGGTATTGTGCAGGTGCGGTTTGGTTTACGTCAGCAGTTATTGATTGAGGCAGATGAACATGGCATCAAATTACTGGGCGCTGAACTTGATTTACTGGGCATACCTTATGAAAATAATTTAGACAATTATCCCAATGTGGTAAGTTCCTATCCGGCAGAAGAAGTTTTCATTACCAATACCTGGCTGAGTGAAGGTGTTTATAAGGATATTTTTGATCTGATGGATTATCGTCCACAATTAAAGATCAATGTGAGCGATAGTAATCAGAGTTTTACGCCGTTACTTACCGGAAATATTAACTGGGTGGCTTCTCCATCATCCCAGCACTTCTGGCATCTCTTTATCCGCTTTCCAAAAACCAATGTGATCTTTGAGTGGAAAGACCTGGTGTATACCAATGATATTGCGCGGATGTCTAAGCAGGTTGAATCCATCATGTTCCACCATTCGGAGACCTTTATCGATAACCCGGAAGTGAATGGTGAGTTTTTGTATGCACTTGTTAACCAGGAGAGCTATATCACCAAACCGGTAGAACAGGCATTGAAGCTGCCCGTTTTTAATCTCCCTTATTATGAAGGATTAAACCGGTATAATGATAAATACTGGCTGGGAATATACCGGAGAGATGAATTGTTCACTGTGAATTTCCTGAAGGAAGTTTGCCTGCTCTGTTTGCAAACCAAGATCGGACAGTTATGCTCTTCTCCCTGGAAAACGATTATGATAAAAGGAATTGAAGAAAAAGATAAGCAGCAATGGACAAGCCTGCTGGCGAGATACCAGGTGAATGTGCGTCATGCGGCTAATGAGCTCAACTTTCAGGTAGAGGATAATAGTAGCAATGGACTGGCGCTGAAAAAATATCTTGTCAATTATCTCAGCAAGGATGATTTGCGAACCTTTGGTATTTGTATAGGTATTAAAACAAGGAGGAAAACAGAGGTGTTCAGTAGCATTCTTGTAAGAAGGAGACCGTTATTACGGATTGGAAGGTTAGAGCTAATACATGTGTATGATATATTATGCGCCAAGGATTTTAATCCAAATGAGCGAACTGGTTTCGTATTCAGTAAAGGAAATCTAAAGGTGGTATTAAAGGAGCAGCTGCACCGGGCTATCATTTCTTTTTATTCTCATCAGTTAAAACAGATCGATACTCCAGTAGTAAAACCAAAAAGGGAAACACCGAAAGCAAAGAAGATAGTATATGTTCACCAATGCAATCATTGCCTTAGTATCTATGATCCAATAATTGGCGATCCGGAAAATAATATTCCAGCAGGCGCCTCATTTGAGCAATTACCTTTATATAGTTGTAGTTTATGTGAAGCGCCCAAAGAGGATTTTACAAAAATTGAAAAATCGGAACTGAAATTAATAGTACAGGAGGCTATTTAAGTAATATCGATTTATAAATATGGCCCGAGTGTCAGACAAAGACCAATAATAAGTAAGACTATTCCAGTAACAATATTATTGGTACGCTGTGATTGGGAGGTTGTTTTTTGGGGAAAAGGTGAACCAAACCAGAAATTTCGTGGGCGATTCTTTAGTCCTGCAAATATGCTTAGGAATCCGTAAATGGTACAAAAAATGCCGATAACGATTAGTGTCAAAATCCATTTAATTCCGAATGAGCATTGAAGTTCCTGAAAGATATTTTTTGATCGGTTGCCAGCGGAATAAAGAAAGAATTGATATGCTCCAGCATGAATTTCATGATATGTCTGGTTAATTGCCCCATTCGATACAGGTTCAGGATCTTAGCTAATCCATTTGCCTTGTAAATGCCACAGAGTGGTTCCGGTTCTTTATCGTTTGAATAGACAAACGCATCATAATTTAGCTGACTGGTATAATGCGTATATAGTTCTTTGAGTAATACGGGGTCCAGTAAGGGC
>CAMLGP010000237.1 GCA_946479535.1 uncultured Bacteroidota bacterium | reverse complement strand
GTCTCAATACAGCATCGCCACCAAAAAAGATATATCCAATTTCTTTTTTAACTGGTCCGAGGCGGGTTACTCTTTTTCCGACAATTTCTTTTCCGGGATTGCAATGCAATATACCAGGCAATTTCACAAGGATTATATAGAACCAGGTATTGTAAATGGTCTCTGCTTCCGGAATTTTTCAATCCCCTTTTATGTGTTTAATCCTTTGAAAGGTGATTGCTATTTCGTGCTGGGTTTGAACTATGAATACAACCTGAAAAAGAAAAATAAATTCAATAAATCAAACCTGCAGGAAATAAATTGATAAAATCCAGAATGATGAAAAACTTAACAACTGTCTTTTTAGTTTTTTTCTGTGTAATCACTCATGCACAGGTTAAGATTGGTAACAACCCAAATACCATCAATGCCAATTCATTGCTGGAAATGGAAAGCACTAACAAAGGCTTTCTTCCTTCCAGGGTAGCACTGAATGATGCCAGTCTTGTTGCCCCATTAACCGGTACAGTTCCTGCCGGTATGTTAGTATTTAGCACAGGCGGGACCCTCCCGGATGGTTACTATTACTGGAATGGCACAAAATGGAAGCTGGTGGCAACAGCATCAATGAACGTTGTAAATAAAACTGCCAACGCCACGCTTACAAAAACAGAAACGATGGTTCTTGCCAGTAATGATATAACATTGACCCTCCCGGCAACTACTGCCTCAGATGATGGCCTGGAAATTACAATTAAGAATGTGGGTTCACACACTGATCTCATTACCGTTCAGGGAAATGGGGGAGCTACTGTAGATGTTAACCCAACATCAACGCTGACGAGATATTGTGCAGAAACTTACATTGCAACCAATGGCAACTGGGTTATAAAAAACAAAGTTTCAAAAACTGAAACATTAGTATCTGTAAATGCCAACAGCAGCTGGACAACATTAAAAGAAGTTGTAGAATTCCTTTCCCTTCACATGACAGGTCCCACCGTTGTTCGTCTTGGAGACGAAACCTATGATATTGACCAGACTATCTTAATAAACCTTCCCTATCCTGTTACTTTCCAGGGATTGTCATATGGCACAGCTACAATAGCTGCATATACCGGCCTGACCGGTAAACCAATGTTCCGTTGTACATCACCTGCATACTTCAAAATGTTGCAGTTTGATGCTACAACCTTAACAAATTACGGAACACAGGTTGGTGAAGATGCCATTCGTTTTGTAGGTAACGACACCTATAATGAAATAAAAGATTGCACTTTTGACCGATTCTACAATACAATCCTGGATTCAACAAATGCTGAACTATGGGTGTTTGAAACGGATATATCCAATGCAAAAGGAAACGGAATATTAATCCATGGAAATGTTGCGGGTGTAATTCTGAAAGTAGCTGAAACAGATTTTATTGGATGTAATTATGGCATTAACTTAAGCAAAGGTTCTGCAGCCACTATTCAGTTAGCATCTGGGGGATACTACAATGGACTTGCTGGCGATACCGCCATATATTATCAGCCAGGTACTTTTACTGCCTTCTCCAGTATATCAATGACCGGAAATTCCTGGAACAATACCGGGAAATTTATTGAAGGGTTTGATTTTACACGTACCGATGGAAGGGATGCCAATGTTATTTTAGAAAGCAATGCAGGTATGGCCGATAAGAAGCCTAATTGTTACCTTAATATTACCAACAATACAACCACCACCTTGCTTTCCCTGGTATCTACCTGGTATAAAGTAAACTGGGATTATCTCAAAACAACTTCTTCAACCTGTAAATGGACTGTCACCAATGCTGCAGGAGGCATAGGTAATATTAACAGGCTGACCTATCAGCCCACTAACAGAAGAGATGCATTTATCACCATCTCGGGAAATATCATGACAAACCAGTCAACTTCAGTAATCAATATAGGGCTCGTAAAAAATCCAGTGACTACAAATGCTTTGGCAACTGGTATTACAAGATATGGAGAGACTACTTTGCGACCTGGTGTTGCGAACCAGCCCATCCAGTTTTCTACGGTAATATATCTTTCTGATGTGGGGCCAAATGATTATTTCGAGCTGTGGTGCAATTCTACCGTTGCCAATACAACAATAACCATTCAGGATATTCAGATACTTGTAAGTACGCAATAGAAACAGTATCCAATATGAAAAAACTTTTTTTATATATAATTCTGATCATTGTATATGGCAAACTAAGTGCCCAGGATGCCTTTACCAATTCCGGTAATCTCCAGATTCATTCAGGAGGTTCAGTAACAGGTTTTGGCAATTTTACAAACACTACCACTGCCGTTTTGACGAATAATGGAAATTTTTACCTGAAAGCAAATATTAGCAATAGTGAGACGGGTATGCCAGTTGGTTCCGGCACTATTTATATTAATGGCACCGCTGCTCAATCTGTAAATGGATCCCAGGATTTAAAAACTTTTAACCTGGTCACAAACAATGCCGCTGGCATTACACTGAATAATAACCTCAGTGTAAGCGGTGCACATACCTTTACCAGCGGAATCATCACTACTTCAGCTACTCCAAACTATCTTGTCTACCAATCAGGTTCATCCTATAGTGGGGATGCTGATACACGGCATGTAAATGGCTGGATAAAAAAATTGGGGACTACTAATTTTATATTTCCAGTTGGTAACGGAACAGTAGAGAGGACAGTCTCAATTGGAAGCCTTTCGGCCAGCAGTGAATTCAATGCTCGATACCTGGCAAATACAACTAATCTGAATTCCGTTCAATTACCTCTTCGTACAGTTGATCAATATGAATACTGGCCCATCACCAAAATCTCAGGTGGTACAGCCACTGTGACGCTGAACTGGGATAGAAGTAAAGTTTATTTTCCCAATTATATTCTCGCAGATCTTGCAGTGGCCGGCTGGAATGGTTCTTTGTGGACAGATAATGGAGGTTCAGCCACAGGCAATCCCGCTACCACCGGCAACATCACTTCTAATGTTATCTCAACCTTCAACAGCTTCACCTTTGGAAGCAAATCCTGGGTATTACCGCTAACACTGATCTCTTTCACTGCTAAAAAACAGGATGATCATACCCTGGTTGAATGGCAGACAGAAAAAGAATATAACATAGATGTTCATACTGTTGAACGCAGTGATGATGGATCAATCTTCTATCAGATCTCCAGTATAAAAGGACGTAACAACGGAAAAACAGAACAATATTATATAAATGATAATGTTCCCATCCGGACTATTGCCTATTATCGACTGAAAACAACAGACAATGATAAAAAAGAGAAATTCTCACGTATTGTAGCTGTAACGAACGGAGCTCATACAGAACAATTAATCCTTTTCACAAATCCCGTTCACAATAAGATCATCCTGTTTGCAACTGGCACACTAACAGGAAATTTCAAATACCAGCTCATTTCAATTAATGGTCAGGTAGTACAGAAAGGAGAATTGTCCGTGAAGAATGGCGGGCAATATGAAATCCTTTTCAACAAAGATTTTCAGCCAGGCACATATTCCCTTAAAATAACAGATGAAAAAGAAAATTTCAATTTCAAATTGTTGAAATTATAAACCAAACTAAACTCGAAATCCAATATTAGGTCAAAATGAAAAGCTTATTTACAGCAATCCTGCTACTTCTTACGGTTTACGCTGGCGCCCAGATTGGAGTTGGGACCACTACTCCCAATTCCACGTTAGATGTTCGTGGATCAATGGCTACCAAATACACTGCATTCAGTGCCAATTCCACAGCCGGTGCGGCTGACAATATGCTTGTGTTCACTGGCACAGCGGCAGCGACTTTAACGCTGCCTGATGCAACAGCCTGCCAGGGAAGGATCTATTGGATCAAGAATACCAGTTCAAATGCTTCCACGCTAACTATTGCTACTACCTCTTCTCAAACCATTGATGGACTTACAACATGGCCATTATCGCAAACCAATAAGGCGATGCGAGTGGTGAGTAATGGCGCCAACTGGCTGGTTACTGCTGAGGTTTTGCCAGGTGCAAGTGCGGGTACTCCCTGGATCTATGGAGGCAATAATGTTACTTCCCAACAAAACATAGGAACTACCAGTAACTATTCTCTTCCATTTATTACTAACAATACACAGAAGATGATCCTTACCAATACCGGGAATCTCGGAATTGGTACATCAACATTCAATGGTACAAATCCTGAAAAATTAGTAGTTGATGCAGGAACAACTGCATCCGTAAACGCCATAGTGGGTAAAGGAAATATCAATAACTATCTCCAGTTGAATATCCAGAACAGTAATGCGGGAGGTTCTGCTTCATCAGATGTAGTAGCAACTGCTGATAACGGAAGCGAAACCACCAATTATGTAGATATGGGTATCAACAGTAGCGGTAATACCAGTGGCGCTATGGGTAATGCCAATGACGCTTATTTATATAATATTGGTCAAAATTTATTAGTAGGAACAGGGTCTGCTTCAAAATCACTCGTATTCATGACCGGTGGTACTTCACAAAGCACCAATGAAAGAATGCGGATTGATGGATCTGGTAATGTAGGGATCGGTATTGCCAATCCAGCATATAAATTATCAGTAAATGGCACTAATCCGTTGTTTTTAACAGGCGTACAAACAGGTGCCAATACAGACAGTGTGGTTACTATTGTCAACGGTGTAGTAAGGAAATTACATCCTTCTGCCCTTGCTTCTTCCAGCAACTCATGGTCTGTATTGGGCAATGCAGGAACCAATCCTTCCACCAATTTCCTGGGAACAACAGATAACCAGGCGCTGGTGATAAAACAGAACAGTACACAGGTTGGACGTTTTGATGCCAACTCTATTGCACTGGGAATAAATGCAACCACAAATAACTCAACACATTCTTATGTAATGGGCTCAGGTGCAAATACTGCCTGGAATATCAGTAATGCACTTGCTTTGGGTACCAATGCTACAGTCAATAGCGCCAGTGGTATTGTGATAGGAAATGGCGCATCTACTGCTTTCAGTCTTTCTAACCCTCTGGCTATCGGTAGTTCCACGCTTGTAAATGGAAATAATGGCGTGGCGCTTGGGAATAGTGCCCAGGTAGGATGGGTAGCAAATGGAACAGCACTGGGTTCCAACAGCATCGTGAGCGGCGCCAATTCTACAGCTGTTGGTTACAACACTATTGTAAACGCCGCAAATGCGCTTATCCTGGGTGATATGGCCAATGCCAATCTTTCTGTTGGTATTGGTTCAGAAGCTTTCTCTGGAACTAACCGTGAAAAGTTACTTGTAGATGCTGGTGTTTCAGGTGGAACCAGTTACCAAAATGTAATTGTAGGAAAGGGAAATACCAACAGTTACGCTCAACTAAACATTCAGAATGGAAATGCTGGCACTAACGCCAGTTCTGATGTGGTGGCCACTGCTAATAATGGAAATGAAAGCATCAATTACATTGATATGGGTATCAATAGCGGCTCTAATACTACCACAGGTGTATTAGGCGGAGCCAATACGGCATACCTGTACGCTACCGGTAATGATTTTGCTATCGGTAACGGTACCAATTCCCGCAATCTTAATTTCTTTACAACAACTTCAGGCACCTATACTGAAAGAATGCGTATTACCAGCGCAGGTAATATCGGTATTGCCAATACTGCTCCAACAGAAAAATTGGATGTAACGGGT
>CAMLGP010000236.1 GCA_946479535.1 uncultured Bacteroidota bacterium | reverse complement strand
GCCTTTGGCTGTTTAATCATAACTATTGTATGCATTTATTATTTCCTCGAACTTTTTCGCAGGCCCCAGTCCGTAAAACTCTCAAGTAGTCCTGCGTTCTGGATCTGTTCTGGGTTGTTATTTTTTTACTGCTGTGGCTTCCCTCTTTTTGGTCTTTTGAACTACTGGGAAGGTATTTCTAAATTAGTATTGAGAAATTTTGGCCAAATTCTTACTATTTTAAATGTATTCTTGTACTCATTATTTACGCTAGCCTTTCTATGCATCAGAACCCGGAGATATACTTTGTCACGATCATCGGCATAATATTAGGGCTTATCCTGGTAGGGTTTATCGTAACAATTCTTTTCCTGTACCAACGGCGCCAGCACCGCCAGGAACAGGAAATGCTATTGATAAAGGACAAATACGAAAAAGAGGCACTACGGTCTCAACTTGAGATTCAGGAAAACACTTTCAGAACAATAGCACAGGAATTGCATGATAATATCGGGCAGATGCTTTCCGTAGTCAAGCTATCCCTTTCAGCCCTGCCTCTGGAGAAGGAACACCCTGCCCATGATTTGGCACGCCATTCCCAGGAAGTATTGAACAAGGCCATTTTTGATCTGTCTGACCTGACCAAAAGTCTGCATTCTGACCGGATCAATGATGTGGGACTGGTGGAATCAATGCGCTTTGAGCTTGCCAGTGTGAAAAAGGCAGGATTGATTGATGTTCATTTCTCTATTAGCGGCCAGGAATTTTCGCTACCTGAACAAAAAGCGATCTTCCTTTTTCGCATGTTCCAGGAGATGTTGAATAATATCCTGAAGCATTCAAAGGCTAAACAGGTTTGTGTACGGGTAAAATACCATGAGGATAATACCTTTGCGCTCGAAGTTGAGGATAACGGTGTAGGGTTTAACGTAACTGAAAAGAAAGAATCAGTTTCTGCATCAAGAGGAGTTGGATTAAAAAGTATGTATAACCGGGCCCATCTGATGGGTGCCGATATCACTATTAATAGCATCGAAGGGAAAGGAACCCATGTACTGGTAAAGTTATTACCCCAGAAAGAGTAAACCAATGATGTCGAAATCAAACAAGAAGACGCAGGTAGCCATAATTGATGACCATATATTACTTCGTACAGCGCTTGCCAGGCTGGTAAATGGATTTGAAGGCTATACGGTTCTATTTGAGGCTGACAATGGAAAAGACCTGCGGGCACAGATCATGCAGCATCATATTCCGGATATTGTATTATTAGATGTGAACATGCCCGAAATGGATGGCTTTGAGACCACGCAATGGCTACATAAGAATTACCCGCATATAAAAGTACTGGTGCTTTCCATGCTGAGTGATGAAAAGACCATTATTAAAATGTTCAGGCTGGGCGCAAAAGGTTACCTGCTAAAAAACACGGATCATGAAGAATTGAAAAAGGCGCTTGATTCAGTAATGAATAAGAACGTATACCTTTCTGAATATGTTTCAGATAAACTGGTGAGCGGTCTTCACAAGGACGCAGATAAAGAAGAAAGTAAACCAGTTATGCTGAATGATAAAGAAAAAGAATTTCTCCGGTGGACCTGCACCGAATTGTCCTATAAGGAGATCGCTGAGAAAATGT
This sequence comes from uncultured Bacteroidota bacterium, assembly GCA_946479535.1. The sequence goes on along the minus strand of CAMLGP010000236.1, from coordinate 4,076 downwards.
TCCTGAGTCCGCGTACAATCGATGACTACCGGCAAACACTTTTCGGCAAGTTAAAAGTTCATAGCCGCGTTGGTCTGGTTATGTATACTATCAAAAATGGCCTCGTAGAAATTTAACCTTATTCCCCCTTTCCCGGAAATTTTGGCAGAAAACAACCTGTTATATCGGGCTACTATCGTTAGTAGTAAAAATTAGAGGTTCGGTTGTTCATCGGTTGTTCATCGGTTGGTCTTCGGTTGAACTTCTACTGGGTTACAATTGCCATATTGGCATAAAAAAACCCCACACGAAGCGGGGGTTCCTAATTATTTACTCAGGTACATACTCCTGTCTTTATACAACTGCCTGAAGTAAGGATCACGCAGGTTCTTGATAAACCGGATCGCTTCACCTGTACTTTTCATTTCAGGCCCCAGTTCCTTATTTACATTCGGAAATTTGTTGAAACTGAATACAGGTTCCTTGATCGCAAAACCATCCAGGAATTTCTCTTCCGGAATATCAGCTACCGATATTTCACCCATCATCACCTTTGTAGCATAATTCAAATAGGGCTTGTTATAGGCCTTGGCAATGAACGGGGTGGTCCTGGATGCACGAGGATTTGCTTCAATTACATAAACCTTACCATCCTTAATGGCAAACTGTATATTGATCAATCCTTTCACTTTCAGTTTAAGTGCGATCTTTTTGGCATAATCTACCATATCCTGCACTTCAAGCGGTGTAAGATTGAAAAATGGTAACACTGCATTGCTATCTCCACTATGGATACCCGCTGGCTCAATATGTTCCATGATTCCCATTACATGGAATTTTTCTCCATCACATATTGCATCGATCTCCGCTTCCTGGCATCGGTCAAGGAAATGATCTACCAGTATCTTGTTACCTGGAATATGTTTCAAAAGGCTCACTACTGCTTTTTCCACTTCCTCATCATTGAGCACAATCCGCATTCTTTGTCCGCCTAGCACATAAGAAGGACGAACTAAAACAGGATATCCAACCTTATTTGCTACTTCAATTGCTTCATCTACATCATAGGCAGTTCCATAATCCGGATAAGGAATGCTCATTTCCTTAAGCATATCACTGAACCTTCCACGATCCTCGGCAATATCCATGCTATCATAAGAAGTACCAATGATCTTTATTCCTTTCTGATGAAGTTTCTCTGCCATCTTAAGCGCGGTCTGTCCACCAAGCTGCACAATCACTCCATCTGGTTTCTCATGTTCAATGATCTCCCACACGTGTTCCCAGTATACTGGCTCAAAGTAGAGCTTATCCGCCATATCAAAATCTGTGGAAACTGTTTCAGGGTTGCAGTTGATCATGATCGCTTCATATCCGCATTCCTTGATTGCCAGCAAACCATGCACACAGCAATAGTCAAATTCAATTCCCTGGCCAATCCTGTTTGGACCTGAACCAAGAACGATTATTTTTTTCCTGGCAGATGACTTTGATTCATTTGATTGACTTAATCCTCCAATGCCTGGTGTTTCAAACGTAGAATAGAAATAGGGAGTCTTTGCCTCAAACTCTGCACTACAGGTATCAACCATCTTGAATACGCGGGTGATACCATGCTCCTTACGTTTTTTATATACGTCCTCTTCATCACCGTGCTGGGTAATGCGGCTGATCTGCTCATCACTGAAACCATTTACCTTGGCCTCTCTCAATAATTCTATCGGTAAAGTATCGAGATCATATTTAGACATTTCCTTTTCGAGATTTACGATCTTCTGGATCTCGAAAAGAAACCACCGGTCAATCCCATTGGTTGCTTTGGAAATAGTACTTACGGAAATACCAGCCATCAAAGCATCTTTGATCCGGAATATGCGATCCCACTTCGGTGTTTTGATGTATTCCAGCAATTCATCAGCATGCATCAGGCTTTTTCCATAATAACCAAGGCCAACTGCATTATTCTCCAGGCTCTGACAGGCTTTTTGAACTGCTTCAGTAAAACTTCTTCCAATCGCCATTACCTCTCCCACACTTTTCATCTGAAGACCAAGTGTATCATTAGCTCCTTTGAATTTGTCAAAATTCCAGCGGGGGATCTTCACGATCACATAATCAAGTGCTGGTTCAAAGTAAGCAGAAGTAGTTTTGGTGATCTGGTTTTCCAGCTCATCCAGTCTGTAACCAATCGCCAGTTTGGCTGCGATCTTTGCAATAGGATAACCCGTTGCTTTTGATGCAAGCGCTGAAGAACGGCTTACCCGCGGATTGATCTCGATTGCTATGATCTCTTCAGTGTCCGGATTGAGTGCAAACTGTACATTACACCCACCGGCAAAATTCCCCAGGTCTCTCATCATACGGATAGCTGTGTTGCGCATCAGCTGCATCGCAGTATCGCTTAAAGTCATGGATGGAGCAACGGTGATGGAGTCGCCGGTATGAACGCCCATCGGGTCAAAATTCTCTACCGTACATATTATACATACATTATCTGCGGCATCTCTCAAAAGCTCCAGCTCAAATTCTTTCCAGCCCAATACTGCTTTTTCAACCAGCACCTCATGAATGGGAGAGGCGTTTAATCCCCGATTCAGGGCTTCATCCAGCTCGTCCTTATCATGCACAAAACCGCCACCTGTACCGCCTAATGTAAATGAAGGGCGAATAACGAGTGGGAAGCCGATATCCTGTGCAAACTCCTTTCCTTCCAGAAAAGAATTGGCTGTTTTAGCCTGGGCTACAGGAACACCCAGTTCAATCATCCACTGACGGAATTTTTCCCGGTCTTCCGCTTTATCGATCGCTTTTATATCTACACCTATAAGGCGTACATTATATTGTTTCCACAACCCGATATCCTCGGCCTCTTTTGCAAGGTTCAGTGCGGTTTGTCCACCCATGGTTGGAAGCACCGCATCAATGGGTGTTCCCGCTTCCTGGTTTTCCAACAATATATTTTCTATACTCTCTACGGTCAGGGGAAGGAGATAAACTTTGTCGGCCATCATGGGGTCAGTCATGATGGTAGCAGGGTTACTGTTGATAAGGGCAACTTTTACTCCCTCTTCACGAAGACTGCGGGCAGCCTGGGTGCCGGAGTAATCAAATTCACATGCTTGTCCGATAATAATTGGGCCTGAACCGATGATCAGAACTGAACGAATGGAAGTGTCTTTTGGCATTTTTTTTTTGATCTGTGCCCCTCACACAACACGGCGAAGAGGACTGAAAAAACAAATTGCGCAAAAGTAAGGGTTTGAGCCGTTTTAAGTCCCCTTTAATCTTAATTTTTTGCAACTATTTTTACCATTTTATTATCTATTTCAAGTACTTAATTTTGTGGCCTTGAAAAGCAGACTTACTACCCTCCTACTGATAGCATTGCTGTTGCCTGGCTTAATCCTGCAGGCGCAAACTCCCAAATACCCCAGGGGTTATTTTCGTTGGCCACTGAATCTTGCTCCCGCCATAGTTGCCAATATGGGCGAATTGCGGGATAATCACTGGCATATGGGCCTGGATGTTCGCACCAATCAGAGAGTTAACCAACTGGTTTATGCAGCGGCAGAAGGATATATTGCCTTTGTAGGCATACGGCCTTCCAGCTTCGGCAGATTTATTATTATAAATCATCCAAATGGACTTTCAACCCTGTATGGGCACTTAAATGATTTCAATCCTGCACTGGAAGCGTATGTAACATCACAACAGTATGCCCAGCAATCATGGGCTGTGGAACTGGAAATACCAAAAGATAAATTTCCGGTCTCAAAAGGAAGTTTTATTGCTTACAGTGGTAGTACAGGTGCTTCGCAAGGGCCACATGTGCATTTTGAGGTCAGGGATACCAAAACAGGGGAATGTTTAAATCCATTATTGTTTGGTTTTCCCCTGCAGGATAATGTACCCCCTTCCATGGTGAAGCTGGCCATGTATGATCGCAGTGTAAGCATTTTTGAGTCCACCAAGAAGTTCTTTCCGTTAAAGAAAGTGGGAGCAGGATATGTTATCCCCCAGGTACCGGTGATAATTACTGGATTAAATAAGGTCAGCTTTGGGATCCAGGCTTTTGACAGATTAAGTGGATCTTCCAA
>CAMLGP010000235.1 GCA_946479535.1 uncultured Bacteroidota bacterium | reverse complement strand
CAAAGTTTATTTTCTTCAGTTCCACTATCAGGGAGCCAATATCCGCGCTTGTGTATAGCGCATCAATATCATTGAAATATCCAAACTTTGATTTTGTAATGGCAACCTTGCCTAATGTGACCTGTGGATTTACAGGAGTTGTATTTACTTCATTACTTTCTGGTAAAGCGTTTGGAACGTGCAGCGGTTTTACCTGGTGGAAATTTGCCACTATCCCATTAAGGTTAATATAGGGAACATCAATGAGAAGATGTTCTGCATCATATTTATTCACCTTTGTATCAAAATGGTCGATCCATGCATCCGCGACTGTTCCAGTAATCTCATCATCATAAACCAGGCGGGCCTTATTGAGTGTTATGGAATTTATGGATATGGAGGAGGAAGTTGTATCTGTGGGTGAAGAAGGAGAGGGGTTGGGTGTGGGACTGAAGGCATCTACAATGAACTGGTAGTTAAAACTGGTATCCGAATCCTGTCGGTTCACCCTGGCGGTAATATTATCAAGCTTAACCGAATTGATCTCCAGTTCCTGTTTAAAGATCAATTTTAATATGGCCATATCCACCTTCATTGATCCTGCGGATAGTAGTGTATCTTTTCTCTGGTCCTCTAAATAAACGTCCTCAACTACTATTTTTTTAGGGAGTCCTATATAGATCCTTCCTACCTGTACTTTAGTGTGTAGTTTATTTTCCAGGTAAGTGACAGCTTTCTTGCGTAGGAAATTTTGTACGGGTGGGGTAAGTATCAAAAGGACTATTACAATGAAAAGCACAACAATAAACAGCACTGTTTTTAGAACAATCCTGCCCAGCCGTCTGAGGGGACTTTTTTTAGTAGTTGGCTGATTCATGCCTGTTGGTATTCCTGCATTTTTTCGAAGTAAATAAGACGATGGTGGCTTGCTGTACGTATGTTAAGTGATCCAGATTATTCATCTGAGTCAGCATTCAGTTCTCCCAGCTTTTCATTGCCCAACATATATTTCTTCTGAGGCATTGTAATGGTACCATGGACCCAACAGATTCCGGATAAGAATGCAAGCGCATGCACTGAACCACCTGCTCTTAAAATGAAGAAACTCATTACCCAGGCCACTGCCAGCACTATTGCTATACTATAATAAACTCGTTTCATACCCTGTATAATGAAAAAATGATGCCAACGGAAAGTGGGGAAAATAGGAAATTCAGGGAATCTAACCGGTTATCTTGCTGGAGTTTGTGTAAACCGCAATGGTCCGTGAAACACGAACCATGGCAAAGGGATACCGAATTGAATAGGGCCCGGAGAAATAAGTTACGCAACCTTCATAGGTACATACTGGCATTTCTCCTGAAGCCAGGTTACACTGCCTTTTGATTTACGGATGTACCAGCAGGCTTTTTTTATTTCAATGGAGAGCAATAATTTATTCTTCTTTGATTCTCGGGTAATGCGGCCTCCTATATACATAAAGTTATCCCGGTCCTTTTGTATCAGGATAACATTTTTATTCAGAATTCTGTAGGCCGGAAGGTCCTCCGAAACCACGCAGCTGATCTTGTCCTCTTCATCTACTGCAATCTTAACGTGGAGGGTTATCTGCTTTCCTTCCTGCCTGTACCTTAAGAGGGCAATCTGGATGGAGCATATCTTTTCATGTATGCCGTTGTGGTTATTATGTAGAGGTTTATTCATACTCGTGATTAATTATAATTTGTCTGGTGAAGTTTTGCAAGAACTGATTCATGACTGCGATTGGTTGCTGCTGTACGAAGGAACCATTTGTATCCATTTTCAAGCATTGTTTCAATCCTGTTTTTGGGTTTGCGTGTATGAGGTTCTGTGTATTCTATGTTCAGCATGCTCATTTTCACGAGAAGTGTGCGCTGGCCGTCCTTCTCACCTGTAAAGTTTCCATTTACTACGGTTGCCTTTCCGCTAACCTCTACAAAGTAATCGTAGCCTTTACGGAAGAAAGAAAGGCGTGCAGGGAAGGTATTTTCGTATTCTTTTACGGCTGGGTGCGGTCCGCGACAGATAAACCAGAGCTGTCCTTCATCATCTACTTTAATGGCATTAACTACATCATTTTGAAGGCGGTTGGTACTGTCACTCATGCAATACATTACGGCCGTTTTAAGCTGGTTGATCTTTTCTCTAATAAACCCAAGGTTTAAATCTCTTGTCATAACATCGGTTTACTGGTAAAAATCAAATGTGATACCAGTCTTTCCAAGAAAAAGGAATTGACTTTAAAATAAAGAACCGGGGAAATTATTTCCACAGGTGGCATGGATTTTTCATCATTCCGGTATAAAATGATGATTTGAAGTGGTGAACACGAAGAACAAGCCTTCCCATCGTGCCTTGTTGAAAGCGGAGCGGGATGCCCGGCACGCGGCTTCCATGGCGGCCCTAACCTATATTAATAGTGATAGCGAAGGGATTACCCGGAAAAAGAGAGGGAAGAACTTTCTTTATTTCTTAGGAAGAAAGCAGTTGCGAGACAGACAGCAACTTGAGCGTATTCGCAAGCTGGCTATCCCTCCATCCTGGAAGGATGTCTGGATCTGCAAATCTCCAAACGGTCATATACAGGCTACAGGAACTGATCTCCGTGGGCGGAAGCAATACCGCTACCACGCCAAATGGAATGCACTGCGCAATGAGACCAAATTCCATAAGCTTTATGAATTTGGGAAAACACTGCCGAAACTGCGCAAGAAAATCCGCAGTGATATGAAAAGCAAAGATTTGAGCCGGGATAAGGTGTTGGCCACCGCTATCAACTTAATGGACAAAACCTATATCCGGATCGGGAATAATGGGTACGAGAAAATGAACGGGTCTTATGGTTTGACCACGCTTAAGGACAAACATGTAAAGTTCCTTAATGGAGCCCTTTCATTTTCTTTTACAGGGAAAAAGGGGATCGATCATTCTATTAAACTCAAGGACCGGAAACTGGCGAGTATTATCAAACAGTGTCGTGATATTCCCGGGAAGACATTATTTCAATATTATGATGATGAGGGTAAGCAGCATCCGATTGATTCCGGAATGGTCAATAATTATATTAAAGAAATAACCAGTCAGGAATTCAGTGCAAAGGATTTCAGGACCTGGGCCGGGTCATTACAGGCTGTAGAATATTTTCGGGAAAATCCGGATCTGGCTGGGCGGGAGGATAAAAAGAAGGCAACGGTGGAAATGATAACTGCAGTAAGTGAGAAGCTGGGGAATACAGCAACAGTTTGTAAAAAGTATTATATCCATCCCCAATTGATATCACTTTGTGAAGAAGGAAAGGTCACAGCTGACCTGTTAAAGTCGAAAAGAAAACGGGGAACTGAATCGTTTACACAAAGTGAAGATATCCTGATGTGTATTCTTAAGAAATGTATTTAGCGAAAAGGAACTGGTGATATCTATAGCGCATCTTCTTGCGAGCGGGGAGTATCTCATTGCAGATGTGGTGCTGATCCACTATATTTCTCCTTTACCTCTAAGGTATTAATAAAAGAAAAACCGGCTGCCGATTCGCAAGCCGGTTTTGATTTGCCCCTCTTTTGAAATGAATACCTAGTTTATACATCCGACCTGGATGCGGAACGTCCCATTATCAATGAAACGATAAACAATACCAGGAAGATGAAGAATAATATTTTAGCTATAGATGCTGCTCCGGCAGCAATACCACCAAATCCGAAAACAGCGGCTACTATAGCAACGATCAGGAAAATTACTGTCCAGCGTAACATAACTTTAATTTTTAGGTTATAAAAAATTGTGATCATGCTTTCTGCATTTGATGTAACCATCATCCTGCAAAGGCATTGTCCAGTGTTTAAATTTTCTTTTTTTCTTTGCCTTAACGCCGTTGACCTGAACATCTTTTAGTCCTCTGACAAAAGTCAACCTTGAAACAAAATCCGTTTGCTTATCTCTTGTTATTCTACTCTCTTTATCCTTAAACACCATGCTGATCTATTTGCTTTCGTTTGGTAATCAGGAGAAAAATTCATGCCGCAAAAATCAACCTTACAAATCCGGGTTTTGCTGTGGAATTGGGGATATTTTTCAGCAGCAATGGTACAAGAAAGGGCCATATTGATGGGGAAACCGATGGCGTTTCTTCTCATATTATACCATCCCTTAATACTGCTTATGGGTATAAAAATTTCTGATTAACTATTAAAATAAATGTCGCCACGCCCCATTTATGATAGATATGGCAAGGCCCGGAACCAGCAGTTTCTGCATCCCAATGGAGGAGAAGGTAGAAATGGGTAATTAATTAGACTGTTTGGCAACCAATCGACCAACGGTATTCAGTATATCATCCATATCAAATGGCTTGGCCATAAAATCATTGGCACCGGCTTTCATGCACAACTCTTTAGCGTTGGGGTGGGCGGAGATCATCATTACAGGAATGCCGCTGGTATTTTCCTTTCCTTTCAACTGAACGCAAATATCGGTGCCATTAATTCCTGATAAGAGCATATCCATAATGATCAGATTGAAAGAATTACTGGAAATGGCCTGGAATATTTCATCGGCTCGTTCAGCAGTTACCACCTTGTAACCTTTGTATTCAAGCATCATTTTCAGCATCATGCTGATATCCGGATCATCATCTACAACCAGGATTAGGGAAGAATGGTTATTCATTAATATTGTTTTTGTTTACCAGGGGTAGTGTAAATGTAAAGACTGATCCTTTATCTTTTTCACTTTTTACCAGAATTGTTCCTCCGTGGCGTTGTATGATCTCCTGTGCAATAAATAAACCAATACCAAATCCCGGATAGGTCAATTCATTTTTTCCTTCTACCCTGTAAAAGCGCTCAAAGATCCTCGTCTGCTCACCTTTATTTATCCCGATACCATAATCTGCAACACTTATAGCGATAGAATGAGCATCTCCTGAAATATAGACATCAATGGATTCTGCAGAAGGAGAATACTTAATTGCATTGGTTAGCAGGTTGATTAATACCTGCGCTATCCTGTCACGGTCTGCCTGTACCGTACCTTCAAAATCATTGTGAATAATAATACTGTGTTTAGAAGTGGTATGCCTGACATCCTGCACCGCTTCTTCTACCAGTAATACGGGGTCAAACTCCGTGTTGTTAAGTTCAAGTTTACCGGTTTCAATCCTTGACATATCAAGCAGGTCTGAGATAAGTCTTGTAAGTTTTGATACCTGTTTGGAAACTGTAGTCAGAGAGGATTTTACTGTTGATTGGACAGTACGCAATTTTTCCTCATTACTTTCTTCGTAAATGCTCAATAACAACTGCACATATCCTTTTATGGAAGTGATGGGTGTCTTTAATTCATGACTGGCCATTTTAATGAAATCATCTTTGCGCTGTTCCAGTTTTTTTAGCTCTGATATATCTATACAGGCGCTGATAAAACCTGCAAATTCACCCGTGGGAGAGAGGCGGGGCACACAATTGTCCGCAATCCAGCGAAATTCGCCGTCGAATCTGCGAAGGCGGTATTCCAAGTAAAACCCTTCCTGTTTTTTCAGTGCCGTGCGGTAAACATCATTACATTTTTCCCTGTCTTCCGGATGAACACCCTGTAACCAGCCGTCATTGCTTTCCTGTTCCCGTGTACGTCCACTGAATTGCAGCCATGTTTTATTGAAATAATCATTGAACTTGTCTGTACCAGACATCCAGATCATGGCTGG
>CAMLGP010000234.1 GCA_946479535.1 uncultured Bacteroidota bacterium | reverse complement strand
AGATTGCAGGAATCAGTCCATTGCTCACGGGCATCAAAAGGGAATTCATTATTGCCGGAATAAATGAACCGGACTTTTTCATCTGCCCCAAGGTCCTGTTTGCTGATATCAGCTAAAAGTTCCTCCAGGTTATCATAGGTCTCTGGTTCAGCAAGGTCCTTTTTACGAAACTGGGTGATCTTGATCTTATCATCTTTTTTGGTGCCTTCAAGTGCACGCTGAATGGGATCGGCATCTTCCATTTTAATGGCTTTGCGGGAAAAGGCTCCCAGCAATACCCACATATTTCTTTTCACCTGGGTAAAGATGGTATCGATATGCATATAATCCCTCTTCTTGGGAATCTTGATCACGGTGATCTTCTTCACGATGTTTTTTTCAAACAGTAACCGGATACACTGATGGGCGGCCTCCATGGTAGTGCGTTCACTGATGCCGATCAGCAGGTGATCTTTGGTGACTACCATAATATCACCGCCTTCAAGTGTTACTTTCATATCATCACTGTCCCTGGGCAACAGGAAATGATGGGAAGTATCAGATAATTCAATGATCCTGTCTCTGTATGAAGCAAACAGGGGATGATTATAGAAAATATACTTTACCAGTAAGGCTTCCCTTGTTCTTGCCTTCTTTGCTGGTTTGTTTAATAAAATATAATCATTGATGACTATGCCGATATCACGAGTGAAAATAAGATTTGGTACCGGTGGAAATAGCATCTCCTTATCATTCAGCGTGCCGCTGATAAATATTTTGGCCAGTTGTATGCCATTCAATATTGCTAACTGATCCTGCATTTCATAAGAACAATTTTCAATGGCGCAGACTGAAGCCACCAGCTTTAATTTGATCTCATGGTCTTCCAGTATTTCTGCAAGCAGCCATTGCAATTCTACAACTTTATCTGAACGGAAGAAATCCCTGCTCTCCGGCTTGTAGAATGTAAAATCATTGCTGCTACTATCAATTTCGGCGAGGCGCCCTTTTATTTTATCGGGATCGAGGAAATAGAGTAGGAGTTTGGTATAGTAATCGTATTCTTTACGGCGAATGGTTTCAAGATGCACTATATCTTCAAATAACCAGTCCTGCGCTTTGGAAGGCACTACTTTTCCAAGGCCACTATCAGGACTATGCACCAGTAATCGTCTCAGAGTACCTATCTCAGAACTTACACTGATCTTATTGTTTGATTTCGACATAGGAAAATTGTTTTGAGTTGTAAGCCATTAGTTGTTAGCAATTAGTTATTAGCCCTGGGATTAGGAGTAAACTAACAACTAATAACTTGCTGCTATTTGGCTAATAGCTTGCCTTACTGATGGGCTGCCAGCAAAGGTACCGAAGTATTAAACGCCAGTTTCTTTGTATGGCTACTGCTGAAAAGATTATTAATAAAAGAGTGATTCTTTGGAATGATCACCAATAGGTCAATATTTCTGTCTTTGGAGAATTGTTCTATAGCATCATGGAAATCATTCATCCCAATGAAATAGAATTCAGGTTTGAATTCTGCAAACATTTTTTGCATTTTGGCTCTTTCCCCGAGATATTCTTCGGTAAGCGTAACATAGTGTTCACTGTCTACATTCACTATATGAAGGTTGGCACTGAAGATCTCCAGAACAGTTTTGATGGCCAGTACAGGAGTGGTTACATCCACGTCTTTGAAATCAGAGGCCAAAGCTATATTCTTAATACCATTGAACCGTGCCTCCCCGGGGATGATCATTACGGGGCATATATTCTGTTCGGCCATCTTGAGTGTATTGCTTCCAAAAAGAAACTGCTTCCATTCTTCTTTCTCAGTGATCCCCATCACAATCAGTTCCGCTGTTTTCTGGTAGGCAAGCCTGCCCAGGTTATCTATGAGGTCTTCACCCTGTTCACTGATACATTCCACCCCGGTAACTCCTTTCTGTTCCAACTCAGCTTTCAGACTTTCCAGGTACTGGTTGGAGGTGGTTGCTTCCTCGGTATCCTCAAACATATTGTACAGGATCACGTGGGTGTCCTTTCTGCCGCCAAGCATATCGGCAGCATAACGGGCAGCATTCAGCGAGGTAGCGGAGAAATCAACCGGGATAATAACATCTTTCATATTAATTAATTTACTGGGTAGTGGAGCAAAGAAAAGGAAAATCCGGGAATCGGTTTAAATGGGCCAAAATGGGCAATTGTTGCTGTATTTGCATGTATCTGCAGTATCAGATGCTCTGTTTTGCAGATTTGATGTATCATAAGTTTCCAAAATATGGGTTTACTAAATAAGTGTTTCCTCTTGTTTCCTGATGTGTTTAATGACAATTAAATTACGAAAAGAAAATACTTGAATAGAAAATGATTTGATTTTCAAATAAATGGTAATTATTTTCTTAGAAAATGTAATTTAGATTCATATTCTAATTTGTTTGAACCGCAAATTGGTATCGTCCTGTGAAAAGTAGAATATCCTATTGTAATGAATCCATCTAGAGAGGCCACACCTATTTATTTTTTGCGACTGCAAAAGAGACTCAGGATTACTGCACTTACTTCAGCAGTGATCGTGCTACTCGTCACTCTGGTCATAATTATTGGGTATCTCCTTAATTCTGCTCCGCTCATCAGGTTTCCTTTTAGTCCTACTGGAATGAATCCCATTGTGGCAATTGTCATTCATTTTGCGGGTTTGGCATTATTCCTCTACGTCATAAACCCCGGATCAGTTATCACCAGGCGATTTGGTCAGTTGATGGCAATTGCTTTAATGGCCCTGGGCCTATCCAGGATATTAGCAATACTGGGTCTCTATGATGCGGAGCTGGAACTTCTTTTATTCCGGGAAAAAGTTGATGGCACGGGCGACTTAATGGTTGGAAGAATATCTCATACCTGTTCAGTTTTACTGGTAATAATGGGAATTGCCCTGCTGCTTCGATTTGCCAAAAAACAGCGGCCAATGCTGTCCCAATTTATTTTCCTGATGGTGATGCTAACATCCCTGGGTATGATGCTCAGCATCGTTTATGGTGTCAGCAACATTTATTATGGCCCTTTGCTTGTATTAAAAATGTCATTGGGTACTTCAATCTCCACTTTCTTTTTCTCCTTTGGTTTTTTGCTCACTGATCATAAGCGGGGATTCATGTCCACCTTAACAAGTCCGCAAACCGGGGGGCGCATAGCAAGAACATTTCTGCCATTGGTTGTCTTCTTTCCATTATTGCTGGGGGTGATCTATCTGGCTGCGCAAAGGCGGCATTATTTTGAGCCAGCTTTTGGATTGGCCTTATTCTCTGTCCTTTCCATACTGGTTTTTTTCCTCCTGATCCTGAGAACAGCCAGGCTAAATAATGATACGCATAAGAAACTGAAAGCAGAGGAAGTTGAACGAAAGAAGGCAGAAGAGCAGGCATCCAGCTCAGAATTATTCTCCAGCATTATCTATGAGAATATACCGAATATGGTATTTGTGAAGGATGGAAAGAATTTCAGGTTCAGGAGTATAAATAAGGCCGGAGAAAAAATGATCGGTAAAACCCGGGAAGAGATAGCAGGCAAAACAGATTATGATATTTTTCCCAAAGATCAGGCAGATTATTTCCGGGAAAAGGATGTAGAAGCACTGGAGACAGAAAAGCCAATTGTGCTGGAGGAACCCATGAACACAATTAATGGCCTTCGGTGGATGCGCACCCGGAAGATCGGAGTACGGGATGAAAGAGGCCGGCCGCTTTATATAGTCGGAATTGTGGAGGATATCACCGATGAGAAAGAAAAACAGGAACAGCTTAATCGGTATAATACCGAACTGGAGCAAAAAGTGGAAGACCGCACACAGGAGCTGGCTACCAGTGAAAAACTATTCAGGAACCTTACGCAAAATTTGCCCGGAGTGATCTATCAATGGATCAAGCGAGATGATGGTACTGACGGCTTTACTTATGTGAGTCCCAAGCTCACCCAGTATTTTGGATTGCAACCTTCTGAAATAGAAAAAATACCGGGACTAATTCATCCCGATGATAAGGAGCGCTGGAAAACTTCAATCAGGGAATCGAATGCAAATGAAACACCCTGGTTCTTTGAAGGCCGGCTTGTAATGGCAGATGGTTCAATAAATTGGTGGCGCTTTCAATCCAATTTTTCCGTAAAGAATGATGAGGGCAGACTCTACAATGGGATCATGATTGATATTACTGAGCAAAAGGAAATAGAGCAGAAGATACTGGATAATCAGAAAAGATTTGAGGCCATCTTTAATTCCCAATATCAGTTCATGGGCCTGCTGACCACGGATGGCATACTGATAGAATCTAATGAAACTGCCCTGAATTTTGCCGGTCTTCATATAGATGATGTGATTGGCAAACCTTTTTGGGAATGTTACTGGTGGGCAATCTCTGAACGGTTGCAGGAGCAGTTAAAGAAATCCATTTCCCGGGCGGCCAGGGGAGAATTTATCCGGTATGAAGCAGACATTTTGGGAAAGGGTGGCATCATTGCTACTATCGACTTCTCCATTAAACCTGTACTGGATGATAGTGGGAAAGTGATATTGCTGATCCCGGAAGGAAGGGATATTACTCAGCGCAAATTACTGGAACAAAGAGCCCGTGAACAGGAAGAACAGATACGTTTATTTGTCAAACATACACCGGCCGCCGTTGCCATGTTCGATAACCAGATGCGGTATATGGTTGCCAGCGATCGCTGGTTTCGGGATTATGGACTGGAAGGAATGGAAATAATTGGCAAGAGCCATTATAAAGTGTTTCCGGATATTGATAATATGCCCCACTGGAAAGCGATACACCAGCGTTGTCTTAATGGGGCAATTGAGATCAGGGAACATGATGCATTTCCCCGGTCTGATGGAACAACTGATTATATAAGGTATGAGATTTATCCCTGGAAAACCAGTAGCGATAAGATCGGAGGTATTATCATGTTTACCGAGGTGATCACAGAAAAGATAAAAGCGCAGGAAGATCTCCGTAAGCTGAATAAGCGATTGACAGAGTCAAATAAAGAACTGGAACAGTTTGCCTATGTGGCCAGTCACGATCTTCAGGAACCCTTGCGGATGGTAAGCAGCTTTCTGCAATTGCTGGAAAAGAAGTACAAAGCACAACTGGATGAGACGGCTCATCAATATATTCATTTTGCAGTGGATGGTTCTGAGAGAATGAAAACACTGATCAATGACCTGTTGAAGTTTTCATGGGTGGGAACAACTGTGGAAGAGAATAGTGAGGTGGATTGTAACCTGCTGCTAAAAAATGTGATCAAAGTCTATGAACAAAAGATCAATGAGAATGAAGCAAAGATCAGAGTTCAACAATTGCCTGTAATAAGGGCTAATAGAACGCAATTGGAGCAATTATTTCAGAACCTGATCGGGAATGCCTTAAAATACCGCGGTAAGGATGCTCCCTGTATTGAGATTGGTGCCAATGAAGAGGGATCAGGCTGGATATTTTATGTAAAGGATAACGGCATAGGAATTGAAAAGAAATTCTATGAAAAGGTATTCGTGATATTTCAAAGGCTTCATGGCAAGAATGAATATGGAGGAACCGGAATAGGCCTTGCAATTTGTAAAAAGATTGTAGAAAGGCATGGTGGAAAGATCTGGATAGAATCTGAACCAGGTAATGGCTATACATTTTATTTCAGTTTTCCGAAGCCACAGATAGTAACATTATTAATTGATCAG
>CAMLGP010000233.1 GCA_946479535.1 uncultured Bacteroidota bacterium | reverse complement strand
AATGTCTGACATGTCGTATAAGTTTAGTTTATAGGGTGCAAAAATATACTTTTTGGGTAAACCAACATCGGAAACGTCATTTTTTCCGATTTTGCACTAATAACCTGTATACTAACCATTCATAGGCCGTTGTTGTTTGCCCCGCCCCTTTCTTTTTCCGGTAAAATTATAAAGCCTATCCGTTGGCAGTGTGCCCCGTTATTTGTAATTTGAAAGCCCTCAACGGAACTCCTTTTACATGGCGCTGAAAATCATTGATCACGGATCACCAGAATACCAGCAAATGGTCAAATTGCGGGATGATATTCTGCGCAAGCCACTGGGCCTTGGTTTTACCCCGGCGGAATTGGAGGAGGAAAAGGAGAATCTTCTCATTGCAGCTTTTGAAGATGAGCGGATCCTTGGCTGTTGCATGCTGGTGGAAATGCGTCCTGATTTGGTCCGCCTTCGCCAGATGGCAGTTTTGAATGACCTCCAGGGTAAGGGTATTGGTCGTGCCATTATGCATTTTGCGGAGAATATTGCCCGTGACCGTGGGTACAGGACCATATCCATGCATGCCCGGAAAGCTGTTGTAGGTTTCTATGAACGCATGGACTACAAAGTGATCGGTAATGAATTCATTGAGATCACTATTCCACATTATTTAATGGAGAAGAAGCTATAAGAAAAATTAATCCCTAACGAAAAAGGCCATAAGTTTTAAAACTTATGGCCTTTTTCGTTAGTTACAGTTTTTTTACTTTCTGCTTCAGCAATTGTCTCATCTCATAAACCTCATCTTTATCCTTGAATCCACTTTTAGGAACCAGAAAAAAAGATCTTGCATCAAAATATAAGTGAAAGAAATGGGGACTTTCTACAAAATTGCTCAACGCTTCCCACGGCCATTCACGTGATCCTCTTTCATGACGAAGTGAAAATCCATTGTTCTCAAAGTTCATACTGAATTCATGACGGAAAGTTTCTGCTCTTCTGTAAACAATGCCCGGAAGGACAAACCAGAAACTGATCATTAATACGATCCATAAAAGTGAACCGGTCATAAAGGCCCAGGGAGTGATCTTGTGCAATGCATACAATACCAGTGAGGCAATAGCAAAGACATTCACCAGGATGATCATGATGCGTATCTCAGGCCGACTAATAAAATGATACCGAAGAGCCTGTAATACCTGTCCTTTTTCATATCCAAAGTGAATGGTCATACTACAAATTTAGCCTATAGTGTGAATGTATGAATCCATAATGAAAAAGTCAAAAACCCGGCAATGCATTTCGGCAATTACCGGATTTTTGACTTTTATGGCGGTGCCATTCTTAATATTTATTTCATATTAGTTCCATCATCAGGCAGATTGAACAAAGTCTTTACCTGTGAATAAGACATTGCTTTTAACTGGTCTGCCGAGTAACCTTCATACGTGATTGTACTATTGACTCCTCTTCCACCAGTAACACTGCCGGGAACCACTACATAACGGAAGGAAATAACACCTAACTGAGCAGCACTCCAGGGATTGTCACTCTTGTATAAGAAACGCACATTTCCGGGAGCATTCAGAAGCAGTTCATATTGATCCAGGAAGCCAAATCCATTACCAATTAAATAAGGCAGAGTGAAAACCTGGGTAGTCATTGTTGTATTGGGTTCACCTTTTATGAAACCAAGCACCAGACCCTGGTCCATTACTGTTTGTGTAATAACTGTTGAAGCTCTGTCAAAAAGAAATTGTGCTCCATAAGGTCCGGCACCAGTAGCAGTCCATCCTGCACCAGTTAAAAACCATGGAGAATATATTGCAGTAGTTTGCCCCTGTGCACCCTGCGGACCAGCGGGACCTGCAGGACCCGTTGAACCGGTTGCACCTTGTGGACCCGTTGCACCAACAGGACCTTCAGGGCCTTCTTTTGTACAACTAACAATAAATAAAATGGAAATGAATAACAGGCAGATCGACCTATACTTTCTCATGATGAATAGTTTTGGCAGTTTAAAAATAACTTTCCTTTTAAAAGTAAAAGGAAAACTCGATTCTACCAAAACAGGTTCCTTTAAGCAGGAACCGTATAGCCTGTTTATTATTTTAATTCAGGAGTAACCCTTAATGAAGTAGCTATCAGCGAACTTATTTGTTCATCATCTGCTTTGCTTCAATGCTCAAAGTAGCATGAGGAACTGCGCGAAGACGGGCTTTATCAATCAATCTTCCTGTAACTCTGCAAACTCCATACGTTTTGTTTTCAATACGCATGAGTGCTTTTTCCAGGTGATCAATGAAAGTTATCTGACGACTGGCCATCTGGCTCAGCTGTTCTCTTTCCATACTAACGCTACCATCTTCCATGGTCATATACCGCGCTTCATCCATATCACCGCCTTCATCTCTACGGGTAATCAATCCCTGCAGATAGGCTAACTCTTTTTTCGCTGCATCAAGCTTCTTGTTGATGATTTCTCTGAACTCAGTCAGGTCGGCATCTGAGTATCGCATCGTGGGTCCGGTTTGATCAAACATAGGGGTATCTAATACAGATTTAGTAAATTCAGGTTCATATTTAACTGCACTTTTCGTTGTTGTCTTCGGTATCGTAACCTTCGCCGGTTTCGGCGGTTCTTTCTTGATTACAGGCTTCGCTACAGGTTTTATTGATACCAAAGATTTGGGGTCAAATGCCCCCGGTTTTTTTGCAACAGGTTTAGCGGGTGCCGGAGCCGCAACTGCGGCTACTGGTTTTACCTCGGGTTTCGCAGTAGGTTTAACTGGTGCTGGCGCCGCAGGTTTTTTTGCCGGCACAGCAGCTTTTTTGGCCGCAGGCGCAGGCTTTGCAACCGCTTTTTTAGCAGGCTTCGCAGCTGGCTTTTGTGCCTTAGCTGCTGGCTTAGCCGCTTTTTTAGCGGGTTTTTTAGGTGCTGCCGCCTTGTGTTTCTTGTTAGCCATAATTAGCCTTTTTTTGAGACAATCGCTTTTAGTGAGACGTCGTTTACATCAATTCCGATCGGCATCGGAACAGTTCCATCGGGTATTTCTGCCACTATTTCCAGCTTATCTGCCAGAATTTCGGCGCAAATATAGTCTTTAAACTGTGTCAAAGATTCTTTCATTCCATTGGCGGCAGTCACTATCACCTCTATCCTGTCTGTGAGCTCAAAGCCGCTGTCCTTGCGGATCTTCTGGATCCTGTTCACAAACTCCCTGGCATTCCCTTCTGCCTCAAGCTCAGGGGTTACGGTCACATCCAGGGCCACAGTCAGGCTACCCTTATTGGCTACCGTCCACCCGGGAATATCCTCACTACTTACTTCAACTTCGGCTATCTGTAATATTACGGGATCGCTATCAATTAGCAAACTATATTGCCCGTCTTTTTCAAACCGGGCTATATCTTCCTGCGTGAATTGTGCCAAAGCTGTGGATACCGCTTTCATTTTCGGACCCAGCTTTTTGCCCAATGCCACAAAATTTGGTTTCACCTTTTTCCGGATAAACATATTTCCTGCATCCAGGTACTCGATCGCCTTAATATTTACTTCCGCCTTTACCAGGTCTTCCACCTTTCTGAGCTGCTGTTCCATGCCTGGGTTCAACACGGGTATCAGCACTTTCTGTAATGGCTGGCGAACCTTGATATTTACTTTCTTCCGGAGAGAAAGGATCAGTGATGATGCATCCTGCGCAAGCTGCATTCTTTCCTCCAGTGACTCATCTATAAAGTCCGCATTGGCTACCGGGTAATCCAGGTGATGAACTGATTCAGCTTTGGGGAATCGTCCTGTAACTTCATTTAACTGCTGAAAAACAACATCGCTGAAGAAAGGAGAAACCGGGGCAACCAGTCGCACCACTGTTTCTAAACATTCATACAAAGTCTGGTAAGCACATATCTTATCCTGTTCATAATCACCCTTCCAGAATCTTCTTCTGCACAATCTAACATACCAGTTACTCAAATGTTCATCCACAAAATCTTCTATAGCTCTTCCTGCCTGCGTGGGTTCATAATCATCCATGTATTCCGTCACCTTCTTAACCAGTGAATGCAGACTTGATAGTATCCAGCGATCTATTTCAGGCCGCTCAATAAGAGATATGTACTTTTCTTTAAAAGCAAATCCATCTACATTGGCATAGAGCGCAAAGAACTGATAGGTATTATAAAGTGTGCCAAAGAATTTCCGTTGCACTTCTTTGATCCCATCCAGGTCAAATTTCATGTTCTCCCAGGGAGATGCATTGGTAACAAGGTACCAGCGGGTAGCATCTGCGCCAAAGGTTTCAATGGTCTTGAAGGGATCCACCACATTGCCAAGGCGTTTGCTCATCTTGTTTCCGTTCTTGTCCAGCACCAGTCCGTTTGACACACAGGTTTTATAGGCTACACTGTCAAACAGCATGGCTGCTATTGCATGAAGCGTATAGAACCATCCACGTGTCTGGTCCACTCCCTCAGCAATAAAATCTGCAGGGAAACTCTGTTTGAATGTTTCTTTATTCTCAAAAGGAAAATGCCATTGGGCGTAAGGCATGGCACCACTGTCAAACCACACGTCAATCAGATCTGGCACTCGCTTCATGGGACTGCCGGTATCGCTTACCAGTATGATCTCGTCAACATAAGGTTTATGCAGATCAATGTTACCTGCACCCAGCTTTGCACTATTGGCTAATCCTAATTGTTTATCTGCCTTTTCTGCTTCAGCTCTCAATTCTGCAATACTGCCGATGCATTTTTCTTCCTTTCCATCTTCACTTTTCCAGATCGGTAAGGGTGTTCCCCAGAACCGGCTACGGCTCAGATTCCAGTCCACCATATTCTCCAGCCAGTTACCAAATCTTCCTTCACCAGTTGATTTTGGTTTCCAGTTGATAGTTTTATTGAGTGCCACCATTCTATCCTTCACTGCAGTAGTTTTGATAAACCAGGCATCTAATGGATAGTACAATATGGGTTTATCTGTACGCCAGCAATGCGGATAGTTGTGTTCGTATTTTTCAACTTTGAAAGCCCGATTCTCTTTTTTTAGTTTAACGCTGATATCAACATTCACATCAACGTATGTGGGATCATCCTTATAATTCTTTACATACCGGTTACTAAACTCACCCAGTCCGTCAATGAATTTACCCTGGCGATCAACCATGGTGAGTATGCCGATATTATACTTCTTGCCTACTTTATAGTCATCTGCACCAAATGCAGGCGCTGTGTGTACAATACCTGTACCATCTTCAGTAGTAACAAAATCTCCAGACAATACCCGGAATGGATCAGCATCAGGAGTGATCTCTTTTATTCTTTGAAGAGAGTTAGATTCAAAAGACAATAGCTGGTCATAACGCGCTCCTTCTATTTCTTTTCCTTTAAACTCTGCCAGTACTTTCCACGGCAATAATTTTGTTTCTGCTGAATAGCTGGCAAAATCTCCATTCTCTCCTTCCGCTTTGAAGTATTTTCCCAATAACGCTTTTGCGAGAATTACATTAACGGGAAGATGGGTATAAGGATTAAATGTTTTAACCAGTACATAATCTATTTTTGGTCCAACAGTTAATCCAAGATTGGAAGGAAGCGTCCAGGGAGTAGTGGTCCAGGCCATAAAGAATACTTCATCATTCACCAGTTCCTTTGCATCTACCTTTTTCCAGAATGGCCTTGAAACCAGTGTATCATTCACTGCTTTGAACATGGCCACTGCGGAAGTATCTTTCACATCTTT
>CAMLGP010000232.1 GCA_946479535.1 uncultured Bacteroidota bacterium | reverse complement strand
AATATTTCTGGTATGATCATGAGATTTCTTGATCTCTGCGAAGTTTATTTTAATAAAAAGGTGTCTTCAACTGTGTTGGCGGAACTGAAAGCGGCAAACCGGAATATCGTTAAATGTCGCACTGATCTCTATGCTTCCGTTGAAGAATCCTGGAGCATGTGTGTTAATTCTCAATCTATCAACCCTGAATTATTAGAAAATATTACTGCCGCCTGTAGGCAACTGGTGGGAACCGCCCGGAATATCATTACTCAATTATATCCCTGTTGCGGGTT
Organism: uncultured Bacteroidota bacterium; assembly: GCA_946479535.1. The sequence goes on along the minus strand of CAMLGP010000232.1, from coordinate 5,445 downwards.
GGCAGCTTTGGATCCAGCTTCTGAGATCAATCGGTTATGGAGAGATTTTCATACCGCCTGCCAGCACAAACTTCTGAATGCTTGCGGAATTTAGCTCCCGGGATTTTTGCGAATAGTAAAATATCACCAAATCCCGAGAGCTTATTTGTAGTGATAGGCCCATTGGGCCTGGCCGGTTACTTTTTGGAACGTACAATTATTGTATCAGTAGGAAGTTCCATTACTTTATAACCACCAGTATCAATCATTGTTTTTGGAAAAATCTTCTGCAAAGTTGCATAATCAGTTTTGGCAACATTAGTCTGATATAAATAGATGGAGTTCAACTTCGGTAACTCTTTCAATACGGTAACACCGGCTGCAGTGACTTTTGTACCCACCAGATTCAGGTAAATTAAGTTCTTCAATGACCTTAGCATTATGATCCCCTTATCAGTGACAGGTGTATTCTCTATACTTAACCGTGTGACCTTTTCAAAGGTAGCTATTATAGACAACCCCGTATCTGAGAGATTAGTATTGCCCATTTTCAGCCAAACCAATTGATGTTTCAGCATTGACAGATATCCCAAATCTGCCCTGCTCACTGTATTGTTCCCTACATAATTCACCATAAGGTAATTACTGTTCTGCGCTACCGGCAAAACAACAATCCCTCTGTTCCTCAATTGCTGAATTGCAGTTGCATCACCCGGTGAAACTGAATTTAAAGGAATATCTTCAACCCGATTCCTTTTTTCAGGAGTATATTGTAATGCAAGTAAAACAGGTTTTATTTTTTCTGGTTGTTCAAAATCCTTCACTTTTCCCTTAAAGCCTGCACCATTATCGATCCACCAGTGAAGCAACGCAATCTGGTTCTCGGTGGGTTGCGGTTTCTCTTTTGGAGGCATGTGATCTTCATTATCTACAGGCAGTAATAATCTTTTGATCATTTCACTATTTGCAGCATCGCGTGGCTCAATGATCTTTCCATCCTTCCCTCCTTTCATCAATGCCAGGGAATCATCCATGCGAAGTTTACCTTTCTGTTTATTGGCACCATGACAACTGTAACATTTTGTTTCCAGGATAGGCTTTACAACATCCTGGTAGGCCAAAGCTTCCTGTACATCAGGCAGAGGTTTAATGGATGTCAATGACCCACTATCACTACTGTATATATTAGCGAAAGAAAGATATCCAGAACCATGAGTTAGTGAACCACCGAGGTGACCCGTAAGAAGGATCAATGCAAATAACCCAATAGAGATGAGCGCCCTGTCAAATCCATCTCCTTTTCTTTTCTGGTTGAACCATAGCACCCAGGAAAGCAATGCAACTCCTATTCCCATCCATTGATGCCACCCTACCAGGTTGGGGTCATAGTCATCACTCATTGATAATAGATACCCAGTAATACAGGAGAGCGTGGCCATTATTGCACCCCAGAATAAAATAATCGGGATTGCAGGTAGTAATCCAGCATATTTAGGTTTACGTGACAACCACAGCAGCAATAATCCCGCAAGTATAAAACCAATGGGCAGGTGAACCAATACCGGATGAAAATGACCAATAAATGTATTAATGGATGCTGGCACTGATTATCATTTTGTCTGGTAACGCTGCCTTAATAATTGCATCATATAAACATTGATGGCCCACTGATCAGACAATGGTTTTCGGGTATAAGGAAGTGTAGGCATGTAATCTGCCGGGCCAAATTCAGTCAGGATAGTAAGTGTATCTCCTTTCTGCTTTTTCAGGTTTACGATCTGATCCCACCATGCAAGATGAGCTTTCACGGCATTGTCCCATTCCGGCGCGCGTGGATCATTTACCTGTGGGCCTTCAGGATGTCCAACCCGTGCATGAATATGATCAGCGCGTTGAATGGCCAATGCCAGCGTATCTGGCTGATCTGCCAATAAACTTTCATGAACATTGCACCAATGAGATACATCAAATGTAATTCTCAGGTCTGGAATGGATTCCATGTATTGCCTGGCGATTGGTGCTGAATATAATAAACGTGACCGATGGGTCTCATGACATATTTTAATTCCCGTTGATTTGGAAAGCGCCAGGGTATGCTCAATGAACTGCCTTCCCTGATCACTTGTGAAATAATCCTTTCCTGAATGGCAATTAATATAGAGTGGTTGCTGCACCTTGTTAATAGCCGCCGCATCGATCATTTTGCGAAAGCTGTTAAAATTATCATTGAAATTTGTCTCATGCCCCGCCGTGAGGTAACCCACTTCCAGTTCATATTTCTTCAGTAATTGAAATAATTCATCCTGGTATTTCTTTTCATTCGGCCACCAGATCTCAATTCCATCATACCCTTCCTTCTTTACTTTGGCGAGGCATTCATCCAATGTGCCGGGAAAGCCCCAGTTGGTAGCCAGCAGTTTTAGTTTGAAGTCCATATTAGTATTTTGAAAAAAGTCTGGTGCAGTTGAATGAAGCGTCTCCGCTGAAAATAAAAGAGCCGTTGCAGCAGTGCCGGAGTTTTTGAGAAATTCTCTTCTTTTCAATGGTATTGTATTGTTGTTTATTTATGATCAGGCAAGTATCTCTTCAATTACCCTGCCGCGTGTGTCAGTTAACCGGAATGGTCTTCCCTGAAATTGATAGGTAAATTTTTCATGATCAAATCCCAATTGATGAAGGATGGTTGCCTGGATATCGAATGGTTCAACCTTACCACTGATGGCACTATAACCGATTTCATCAGTCTCACCATAACTGTATCCCTTTTTGATTCCCGCACCAGCCATCCAGATAGTGAATGCTTCAGTATGGTGGTCTCTTCCCTTGAAAGGCATCTTCTTGCCTTCCCTGTTTTCCTGCATGGGAGTTCTGCCAAACTCACCGCCCCATACTACCAGCGTTTCTTCCAGTAATCCCCTCTGTTTCAGGTCAAGTATCAACGCAGTAATACATTTATCAACTTTCCGGCATTTATTAATAAATCCATAATCAATGGCCAGGCTTTCATCTGAACCATGACTGTCCCATCCCCAGTCAAATAACTGAACAAACCGCACTCCCTTTTCCACCAGCCTTCTGGCCAGTAATACATTATTTGCAAAGCTGGCTTCACCGGGTTTAGTGCCATACATCTCATGAATGTAGGCAGGTTCCTCATGAATATTCATTACTTCAGGAGCTGAGATCTGCATCTTGTAAGCCATCTCATATTGTGAAATGCGGGAAAGAATTTCCGGATCATTATAATTACCATATTCTTCTTCGTTCACTTTATTAATGGCATCAATTGATGCTTTACGCAGATCACGGTCCATCCCATCAGGATCGTTCATGAACAATACCGGATCGCCCTCACTTCTGCATTGTACTCCCTGGTAAACGCTGGGAAGGAATCCACTGCCCCAAACGCTTTTTCCTGCATCAGGATTTTTGCCACCACTGGTCAATACCACAAAGCCTGGCAGATTCTGGTTCTCTGTTCCCAATCCGTACGTTACCCATGATCCCAGGCTGGGCCTTCCCATTCTTGGTGAACCGGTATGTACCAGTAACTGGGCAGGCGCATGATTGAATTGATCTGTTGTAACTGCTTTCAGAAAACATATTTCATCCGCAATGGATGCAAGATGTGGCATATTCTCACTTATCCATGCGCCACTCTGCCCATGCTGTGCAAATTTTGCCTGTGGTCCCATCATTTTGGGAACACCACGAATGAAAGCAAATCTTTTTCCTTCCAGTAAAGAAGGCGGACAATCCTGTCCATCCATCTTCATTAATTCAGGCTTATAATCAAATAGCTCCAGTTGAGACGGCGCACCAGCCATGTGCAGATAGATCACAGATTTTGCCTTACCGGGGAAAGGTGACAATTTGGGTAATAAAGGATGTGCCGGATCAAAGATGATATTATTCGATATTGTTTCTCTTCTTCCACATCCTCCAAACAATGATCCCAACGCCAAGGCTCCCAAACCCATCGCACTTTCTTTCAGAAAATGACGGCGGGTATGCATACGCATTACTGCCTCCTGCGCTTCTTTCAGCAATCGTTGATCATATAATTCTTTTCGGGTCATTCTGCATTAATCTCATTTCGTTCAACAAGAATAAACTAATTTTTTGTGACTACTTCATCAAGGTTCAGAATTGCATTTGCTACAATGGTCAATGCGGCCATGGCTGGATCTGATTCACTTCCTTCTCCCAGGATCTGTTTTGATTTTTCAGGTTCACGTTTATAAGCTTCCAGTGCCGTATTATACAATCCTGTCAGGGTTTGCAAGCTCTTTTCATCAATAGCATGAAGTGTAGCCCATTCAAACCCTTTACTAATTGAATTCCTGATATCTTTTTCGTCCATACGTTTCGCCAGGTGACGCGCAAGATCAATATACACTGAATCATTCAACATATTACAAGTGCCTGCAATGGCGTATTGGTCCGGATACGCCTGGAGGTACATACTTCTCTTGATACTCCATCAAAATTGATCATGGAAGGGTAACCCGCAGAACGTTTCCAGTAAGTGTACATAGCGCGACGATATTGTTGCGCCCCTTTACTCTGTTGCCAGGTGGCACCATTCCAGGGTGAAAGCCAAATGCCTTTAGGCTGCCAGGGGAAAACGCTGGGACCATACATGGAATCACAAAAAACACCACTGATACAAAGTGCCTGATCACGGATCTGCTCAGCAGATAAACGCACTCTTGCACCTCGTGCATAATATTTATTGTACGGATCTTTCTCCAGCATATCAGCAGTTACTTTTGAATCCTGCTGATAGGTAGCACTCATTACAATTTGCCTGACCAGGTTCTTTACACTCCATTTATCTTCCGTCATAAAATTATAGCTCAGCCAATCCAGTAATTCAGGATGCGTTGGAACAATTCCCTGTGATCCCAGATCTTCAAGTGTTTCCGCAAGGCCATTTCCAAATATCTGTTCCCAAATACGATTCACCATAGTTCTTGCAGTTAATGGATTCTCTTTTGCAATCATCCATTGTGCCAGCCCCATCCTGTTATGCGGTGCTCCGGCAGGCAATGGGTTCAAAGCATGAGGGACATCAGGTTCCACCTTATCACCTTTGACTAACCAGTTGCCTCTTTCAAAAACGTAGGTACCCCGGTGCATGCCATCCGGATTATCCATCATAACTGGCGTTGAAGGAAGTTTCATTGTTGCCAGTTTCCAGTATTCATTCTTCATGTCGGAATATCCCTGCTTATCCCTCCCCGGGAATTCATCGGTAAAATAAAACCAGTCAAATAAAGCTCCATTCTCTTCAGGAGTCTTTAATCCATTATTGATATAACTGAAATAGAGATCATGCAAACCTGCAGCCTTGCCAATCCTTACCTGTGTAATTTCCCAGCCTTTTGTTGCCGGAAGCTGAACGGATGCAATCAGATCACCACCAGGTTTGTCCAGATGAATACTCCATGTACCGGAACCCGT
>CAMLGP010000231.1 GCA_946479535.1 uncultured Bacteroidota bacterium | reverse complement strand
CAATTGGGTAAATGTGATGCATGCAGACGGGGCAGGAACAAAGAGTATCCTGGCCTATTTATACTGGAAAGAAACCGGTGATATCTCTGTGTGGAAAGGCATAGCCCAGGATGCCATTGTGATGAACCTGGATGACCTTTTATGTACCGGAATTTATGATAAGCTCATTTTCTCCTCTACCATAGATCGAAATAAGAAACTGATCCCGGCTGAGATCCTTGAAGCAATCATAACAGGTAGCCAGGAATTCTTTGACCAGATGAAAGAATTCGGCGTTCACATCACCTATATGGGAGGAGAAACCGCGGATGTGGGTGATGTGGTCAGAACCATAGCGGTAAATGGCACCATGACGGCCCGCTGGCCCAAATCAAAACTGGTAACAAATGAATTGATCAGAGCTGGAGACATCATTGTGGGCCTTGAAGGCTTTGGAAAAGCGAATTACGAAAAAGAATATAACAGCGGGATAGCCAGCAATGGCCTCACCAGTGCCCGCCATGATATGTTGCATAAGTCTTATGCAAAAAAATATCCCGAATCATTCGAGAATTCACTGGAGGATGAGGTTGTTTATATTGGGCCTCACCTAATGACCGATCAGTTAAGAATAAATGACCTGGGGGTTTCAATAGGTCAATTATTGCTTAGTCCAACCCGTACATTTGCGCCTGTTATGAAAGAGTTGCTTCAAAATCATTTTGAAGCCATTCATGGCTTGATCCATTGTAGTGGGGGAGGGCAAACCAAATGCCTGAAATACCTGCCTGGCAACTTTAAAGTGATCAAGGATAATTTATTTGAGCCGCCACTGATCTTCCAGTTGATCCAGCATGCGAGTAAGGCTGATGACCGGGAAATGTACCAGGTTTTCAATATGGGAACCCGCCTGGAGATCTATACAAATGAAAAAGACGCTGACCAGATAATCAGCGTCTCCAAAAGTTTTGGGGTGAATGCGCAGGTGATCGGCCGGGTTACCGATAGTGAAAAAAAAGAATTAGTTATCCAATCTCAGGGTGTTAATTTGACTTATTGACTACAATAGGGCGCTCAACGAGTCTAACTTCAACTGTTGCGGAATCTTCAGCTGTTTGCAATGTTATTGGCGGAGTAGGTTTCTTCTTTGTTGTTATCTGTATTACACCGTTTTTACCTTTTTCTCCATATAGTGCTGTTGCGGACTTATCTTTTAGAACGGTAATGGATTCTATAGTGTTTGGATCAAGAGCATCCATCGTCTTTTTAGTATCCTCGCCAGAAATTGTATTACCGTCAATTACAATCAATGGCTCTCCATCCCCGCCGTTTAACGTAAGGCCTTTAAAAACTTTAGGAGCTTTCTTTTCCATGATTGCATTTTCGATCACAACAACGCCATCTCTTGCTCTTTCTCCATATTTCAATATTGCATCATTATTATTTGCTGCCAGGATTTGAATTTCAGCGTTCCGTACTGTTGCATTATTAAAAGTATTTTTTGCATCAGTAAGGGAAAGCATATTTCCATTTAGGACCACCAGTTTTGGGTTAAAAGCCTGGCCTGATTGAACTTCGTTCTTTTTTACTGTAATATTTTCTGCCTTGAAGGAAATTCCCCCGGCAAAATCAATTTTTCCATCAATTGTATAGGCGTGAGGAAGAGTGTCTGTAGTTTGCAAAGCAGGTACTGTCTCATGAGCCAGGTTCTTATTGTAAGTTACAAGGCCTTTCAAAATAGCGCGAGCCACTTTTTCCTGATTAGCCTCATTGGTTATGAATTCAAGATCCTGGCGGTTATTCATATAGCCGCATTCAAGAATAACAGAGGCACATTTATTTTTATCCAACACATAAATTCCCTGATTCTTTCTGAATTTAAGATCAGGTGCTGTTTTATAGACGCCGGATAATTCCTGTAATATCGCTGAAGCTGCTGCCCTTCCGGGATCATCCTCTCTATTATTTGTTACATAGGCTTCAATTCCGGAATATTCTTTTATCAACCCTTTAACTCCATAATTATTGATATGACTTGAAACGAATGCTACAGGATCTGCTTCATTAGTAATTGCAACCCTGTTCAATAATCCCTCTTGCTTGTCAGTTGCGCCACCGGGAAAATTAGCATCTTTCCGTGTCATAAGCGCATTAATATTATACTCAGGGGCCAATCGTTGAATTGCCTGTGTAATTGAGAGCGCCAGTTCTGATTCTTTATGCCTGCCATCAGGACTCTGAACTCCGGGATCATCACCTCCATGGCCGGCATCAATGACTATCGTAAAGGTGTTTTTTGAACTGGATAAAACTGGATTGTCTTTTTTATAGCTAAAGGCAAAAAGAGTAACAATTACTGCGGCCACCGGTAATACCAAGACCTTGCGCAGGTATTGGTGACTTGTTTTTTTGGGGTTTGTTATCATGGCTATACGTCGTTTTATCTGGTTATGGAAAAACGGATTTACAAGAGATTGCTTTGTCTGCAAGGCATGCATCAACAGCGTTTCGGCATAATTCCATTGTTCACATTTATCAAGTGCATACCGGTCAGCCAGGAACTCATGTATCGCCCTTATTTCTTTTCTGATCAGATGGAAAAAAGGATTGATCCAGAATAGCATGGATATAATTTCCAGGAACACAATATCAACACTATGCCGCTGCCGGATATGAAACAGTTCATGGCGGAATATCTGTTCTCCTTTTTCGGAGTTCAATTCAATATCCCGGTGCCAGAATAACCGGTTAAAGAAGGAGAAAGGAGCATTTGAATCATTGGTATTGATAAAAAAGATATTCCCGAGTTTTTTTGCAGGGTTGTGATTGCCAAGTGATCTGATCCGAAGCAGGCCAATGATAATACGGCCAAATGCAAGGAGGGCAATCAGTGCATAAAAACAATAGATCAGGTCAATTGTATAATGCGAGGAGATGCCAGATGAATTTAAACCGCCGCTTATCAGTGGTATTTCCTCATTGGAGGGTCCCAATATGGTCAGTGTTCTTGCAACAATGGATGCAGCAGATTCTTCATGGGTAAAATATACAGGTATTCGTAGAAATGGAATGATAATACTTAGGATAACTGTCCCGATAAGAAAGAACCGGTTGTACTGATGGAACCGCTTATTCCTTAGGAAAACCTGATAATACAGGTAAAGGATGCCAGATGAAACCATTACCTGGATCAGGTAATAAAGAAGACTGGTCATTTCTTTTGATTTTGCTGTTTTTTAATTTGATGCAATAGAGCCTCCAGCTCTTCAATAGAGATATTATTCTCTTTCACCATGAAGGATACCACATTACTGAATGACCCTTCAAAGTATCCCTTCATCAGCTGCTTCATTGACCTTTTGGAATATTCTTCCTTACTGATAATTGCTGAATACTGATGTTGCCTTCCCAGGACTGTGATCTTCACAAACTCCTTTTCCACCAGGATCTTTAATAGTGTAGCAACGGTATTCTGATGAGGTTTGGGATTAGGCATCTCATCTACTATATCCCGCAAAAAGGCTGAATTTAACTTCCAGACAGCCTGCATTACCTGCTCTTCAGCTTTGGTTAATGTTTTCATCTGTTTATCTTTTATTGTTTTCTGGCCAGATGGAGTGCAGATAAGCATTCCCCTGTATGTAATATTTTAGCATGGGCGGTTAATGCTAATAAATTAGTGACAGCAAGCTATAACTAATTATTTAGTTTAACAACTATTTCTTTAGTTTTAGCAAATATTTCTTTTCCTACGTACAGTTTCGTTTATTTTTGCAGCAAAAGCAGATTTAATGTCGGAGCCAATTATTGAGATCGATCATGCCAATATTTACCAGGGAGCCAGCCTGGTGTTGCAGGATGTGAACCTGAGGGTAAATAAAGGAGAATTTGTATACCTGGTAGGTAAAACAGGATCCGGTAAATCCAGTCTCCTGAAAACGCTCTATGGGGAATTGCCTCTTACGGAAGGTGATGCTACTGTTGCAGGTTTCAATATTAAAGGGCTTACCTGGAAGAAGGTGCCATACCTGCGTAGAAACCTGGGAGTGGTATTCCAGGATTTTCAGTTGCTGACAGACCGGAATGTGAATAATAACCTCAAATTCGTATTAAAGGCTACAGGCTGGAAGGACGAAAGACTGATGGATGAAAAAATTGATGATGTGCTGGACAAAGTGGGCATTAAAGCCAAAGGTTTCAAGATGCCATTTGAGTTGAGCGGTGGCGAGCAACAGCGTGTTGATATTGCCAGGGCACTTTTAAATTCTCCCAAATTGATACTGGCGGACGAACCCACAGGTAATCTGGATCCGGAAACTTCAGATGAGATCATGAACCTTTTATTCCACATCTCAAAAGATTTCAATACCGCCATTGTAATGGCTACTCACGATTATATAGTAGTTCAAAAATTTCCAGCCAGGATGATTCGCACAGAAAAGGGTAGGGTGCTGGACAATGCTACCATAACCATTGACTAAGCTGCTGTGTATTTTTATCGTTATTGTAAGTATCTCCCAATAACTGTTTCCGCAGAATAGTTTCTTCCCTGGAATAAGGATGATTGTGCAATTGCAGGATAATTGACGCAAATGCATTTGCATTGTTACCTATATGACAGGCATCTTCCAGCCCGGTACCCGCCACCATAGGTTCATTGACCACGCAATGTCTTCCCTCAAATAATGCATGCAGTAATTTCAATCGTATCCCTGTAATTCCCTTATTAAAGCAGGGAAGTGTGTGAATATGGGCCTTTCTTACCAGGTCATTCATTTCCTTTTCGGAAGGATTGGCAACAAGACAGGTATGCTGACAGAGCCCTGCAATACGTTGTAATTTTTTAGTAGGCTTTTTTCCGGCAACAATGAAGGGTACACGGGCTTTTGTAAATACATTACAGATCAGCCAGGCTGCCGCTTCTTCATTTTCAGGAACCGATAGATTTCCATGATACAGACAGAAATTACCCAATCCTTCCTGGCTGCATACATTCTGCCAGGCAGGGAAAGTTGGAAGGAACTCTACCTTATCTAAATTATAATCATCCTTAAGTACCTGGATATCCTTTTTTGAAACGCAGGCATAAACGCATTCCTGGGGGAGATGATGGCTGTATTTACGAATAAGACGACTTTCATTGTAGAAGTACAATTTCTTTAACCATCCATGTTCGGCTCTCGCCAGTTCCTTATAATAAACACTTTCTTCATTGTGCATCCTCACTACAATTTTTCGCTGGCTAATGTCCATTTCCTTTAAGATACCGGTACAATGAATTCCTTCCAGCAAAATGGGATGACTGTCTGCTTCCAGCCGGGATATCAGATCCTTATTTATACGGGACGCAACTATATATGGCAGATGGAGAGATAAACTTTTACCTGGCTTTTCCCGGTGATAGACATTTACCGTTTGGCAATACTGATCAAGCTCTGCAGGGGTGCCACGTTCGTTATAACTGAAGTAGTGAAGGTGTATGCCAACTCCCATTCGTTTAAAGGCCATGATGCGGTTCATCATATCTATCACACCACCATAATCCGGCGGCCAGGGAACATCCAGGCATACTATATGAAGCTGACGGGTCACTGCTTAAAAACAGATTGGTAAAATGATAGCAATTTTTTTTCCTCCTGTTGCCAATTCAGTGTATTTCGCGCCATAATGCAATTATTCTTCAATCTTTTGTATAAAACATCATTCAGCAGCAAATTGTTGATTTCCGAGGCAATTATTTCAGGATCCGTC
>CAMLGP010000230.1 GCA_946479535.1 uncultured Bacteroidota bacterium | reverse complement strand
AGAGGAGAAAAAGGACTGAAGAAAGCATTGTAGCAGTGATCATCGCCATGGTTCATGATTCACGAATTGGTTCCCGCGCGTTCATTCACGCGCCTCACTAACCACAGCAGAGTAAGTAGTGATCATCGCCTTGGTTCGTGTGTCACAAACCAGTAGTTTGTGGGACACAAACTGCCGCAATGTAACCATACATTATTTCCATCGCCTTGGTTCGTGTCTCACAAACCAGTAGTTTACGGGACACAAACTGCCGCAGTGTAACCATACATTATTTCTTTTTTCTGCGAATGCGAATGGTTGCCGTCTTATCCAGATTACTTGTGAGACGGATCTCCTGCTGTTTTTTCCCATCCGTAACTATCATAAGGGCTGTATTGGGTGGAATGGATCCCAGGTTATCAGCATACATACTTAACTCCTGAACCTCTTTGGTAGAATCCAGTTTAAGATCGAAATGAATGGCACGAGAGCTTAATTTCTGAGAGAAAGCCAGCAGCTGTTTATTGAAGAATATGGAAATGGAATCACCATCTATTTCTCCATTATCATAAAAGTCTACCTTGATGGAATCAGATGCTACCTCAATTTCATTGGCAACTACATTCTCTCTTTGTTTGAACCGGTCTTCAATCACATAGTTGACAACTTTCCTCTGCACAACATTTACAGCAGCCAGCGTATCAAACATGGAAGGTTTCCACACCTGGTTGGTTTCCTTGAACTCACGCAATGCCTTCAGAACGGAATCCTGTTTGCTCATATCAGCACTTTTACCCAGGTTGAAATTGATATCAGTACACATGTACTTGTATTCAGGAAGTCCAATAAATGCACCTACCAGGTTATCTCCGTTTTTAGCGATACGGTGAGAAGCCTGCAGCGTCATATTACAATCCACTTCCATACTGGCCAGTGAACCGTGGTAAGTAACAGGAATGTTATACAGGCTTAACTGACGTGTTTTTGGATCGTAATTGCCTTTAACCTGGGTGCTTCGGTAAGTATTCTTAAAATAATAGTTCAGGATACCCTTCACATATCCCTTTTCCGGAGAAAGGATCAGCTCTACGAGATAATTGTTGTAGTCATTGCCCGTCTTTGTTTTTACGCTCCCTTTGCCATACCAATAGCCAAATACGCTCTGAGACGAGGCATTCAGGGCCAGGAAGAGGAGGGTAAAGAGGGCGAGTTTCTTCATAGTGCGGAAATTTCGACAAAAATCATGCTTGACTTTAACGAAAATCTTCGCAGGATATTTCAGGAGCAGGCAGGTTATTTCAGGAAGCGTTTCATTTCCCTTTCCACGTCTTTCTCCTTGATACTCTCCCTTTTATCGTGCAGTTTTTTGCCTCTGGCAAGTCCAATCTCGATCTTTACGAGGTTCTTTTCATTGATGAACATCCGTAGTGGGATGAGGGTGTAGCCTTTTTCCTTGAGTTTTGTCTCGATCTTGCTGATCTCCCGTTTTCGGAGTAGCAGTTTCCGGTCTCTCACGGGATCATGATTATGTAGATTGCCATGAGAATATTCTGCAATATGAAGGGATTTGATCCATATCTCGCCTTTGTGAATAAGACAGTAGCTGTCGTTAAAACTAACTTTTCCCGAGCGAATGGATTTTACTTCGGTGCCAAGCAATACCATGCCAGCTTCATATTTTGTATCAATGAAGTATTCATGATAGGCAGACCGGTTCTTGATCTCTGGCATCCGATGCAGCAGATATTAATTTTTGAAAAGCTTTAGAACTGTTGACAGTTTTTGTTTCAGTTCTTTTCGTTGAACAATGAAATCCAGGAAACCATGTTCAAGAATAAATTCACTGCGCTGGAAACCTTCCGGCAGATCTTTCTTGATGGTTTCTTTAATAACACGTGGACCGGCAAAGCCGATGAGTGCGCCTGGTTCGGCAATATTCAGATCTCCCAGCATTCCAAAAGAAGCTGAGATACCACCGAAGGTGGGATCGGTTAACAGGGAAATATAGGGAAGTCCGGCATCGCTCAATTGTGATAGTTTGCCACTGGTCTTTGCCAGCTGCATGAGAGAGAAAGCACTTTCCATCATTCGGGCCCCGCCACTCTTGCTGATCACCAGGTAGGGTACATTCTGTTCCATGGCATAATCACATGCCCGTGAGAATTTCTCGCCCATCACACTACCCAATGAACCTCCAATGAATTCAAAATCCATACATGCAATGACAATATCATGGCCGTTCAATTTTCCAAATGCAACACGCATGGAATCTGTAAGATCTGTTTTGGTCCAGATCTCTTCCAGCCTTTTTTTGTAAGGCTTGAGGTCAGTAAATTCCAGGAAATCCTTACTGCGAATATTATCAAACAGCTCTGTAAACTGGTTGTCGTCAAAAAGGATCTCGTAATAAGCATTGCTGTTGATGCGGTGATGATAATTGCATTTGGGACAAACAAAAAGATGTTCCCGCAATTCAGTCATCGTACAGATATAGTTGCAATCAGGGCATTTGGTCCAGAGCCCTTCGGGTGTTTCTTTCTTCTCTGAGGTCTTGGTATTAATTCCTTTTTTGATGCGCTTGAACCAGCTCGTCTTTGTTTCTTCCGTTTTACCGTCTTCTCCTGCCAGGTTTGCATCGAAATCTTCTACTTGTTTCGCCATAGCCTAACCTATTGGTGAGGCACAAATATAGAGGTTTTGAGATTATTAGCCCCGCCATCGGCGGGGTTCAAATTTTCCTCAAATAGCTTCAACACCCTTTTATATTCGTCCGTCCAACTACTGGGCTCAACAAAGCCATGATCCTCCATGGGATATACAGCAAGTTCCCAGTTGTCCTTACCCAATTCTATCAATCGTTGTGAGAGTTTTACGATATCCTGAAAATGGACATTAACATCAACCATGCCATGGCACATAAGCAGGTGTCCTTTCAGCCCTTCCGCGAAATAATAAGGGGAGCTGCGGTGATAGGCCAGGCTATCTGTATAGGGTTCATTCAGGATATTGGATGTGTAACCATGATTGTAATTGGCCCAGTCAGTAACAGATCGCAGGCCTGCCCCTGCGGCAAATACATCAGGCTGTGTAAACAGCGCCATCAGGGTGATAAATCCACCATAAGAGCCGCCATAGAGTCCTACACGTTTGGGATCCACTCCATAAGTTTTGACAAGGTATTTCACGCCGTCAACATTATCATCCAGGTCCTTGCCACCCATATGCCTGTAGATGCCGGTGCGCCAGTTACGTCCATAACCGGCACTGCCCCGATAGTCGATATCCAATACGTAATAACCCTTATCTGCTAACAGATTGTTGAACATATATTCCCTGAAATAACTGCTCCACCATTTATGCGCATTCTGGAGGTATCCTGCACCATGAACAAAAACCACGGCAGGCTGATTGGGTTTTGCATGAGCCGGTTTATATAATCTGGCATAAACAGTGGCACCATCTCTTGCAATAAAATTGATCAGTTCCGGATCTTTCCAGGCATAGGATCTAAACTCTTCGCTTTGTGCTCTTGTAGTGATCTGCTCTGGTTTTGATCCCGGTTTATTTTCCTGTAAATAAAGTTCCCAGGGTTTATTGGAGTAGGAGTATAGAATAGCCAACCATTTTTCATCTGGAGATACAACCACATTGTTGGCTCCTGTCATGGTAGTGATCCGTTCTTTTTTGCCACTGGCAATTATAACACGATAAAACTGTTGTTCACCTGGATGTACTTCATTGGTGGTGATATAAAAATATTTTTTATTATTGGAAAGCCGGGCCTGTTGTACTTCATAATTCCCTTCAGTGATAGCTTTCTTTTCATTCGTAACAACATTCACTGTATAGATATGAGAATAGCCGGATTGTTCCGACTGGAACCAGAAAGTGGATTCATCAATCCAGCCTGCACTATTTCCCCCTGAGATCCCCGGGCCAGCAATCCAGGCTTCATCACGCTGACGATCTACCAGTTTAAATGTATTGGCAGCCGTATTATATAACCACAACCAGCGATCCTTATTGTCATCAGACCGGATATCAAATATTGCATAAGCTGAATTAGTGGACCACCAGGGATTAAAGATCGTAACAGAACGATTGGCATTCTTCTTCTTTCTTTCTTCCAGCTGTCTGGGATAATCTTTTACATAATCCGGCAGGTCTTTGATACCCGGAATGGAATCTGTTTTGATGGCATATACTGTATCCTTTTCACGATCATAAATAAATGCTTCTGATGTACCCTGTGGCGCACCTACTTTGGTACGGCCTGGAATATCAGTAGTAAATCCTGATTCTGTTACATAACTGGGGATAATGGTTGATTTGGCATTGGTAGCTGCTTTAAATAAACGATAAGAAATAAAACGGCCATCAGGGCTAATGGATAGTCCCTGCATTGATCTTTCTTCCAAACTTATACTGCGTAGTTCTTTTGGTTTTGTATTCTTATTGTATGTTTCTGCTGCATCTTTTCTTTCTTTGCGTGAACGAAGTACATCAAAGTAATGAAACTGATCATTCTTCATCCATTCTTCCTGCTGATTCAGATTGTCTCTTCTGCTACTGCCTTGAGGGCCGCCTGCGGCGGCCCGGATATTTGTCAATTGAACGGTTTCACCAGAATTGATATCCCATGCATACAGATTCTGATTACGGGTATAAACTATCCTGGTTTGATTGAAGGAGAATTGAGGATTGCTTTCCTGGTCAAGCGTAGATGTAACGCCACGGGTTTTGCCTGTTTTGGCATCTGTTAAATAAATATCTCCGTCTTTGTTATAGGTATAGGCTGATCTGTCTGTTGTCCAGGAAGCCGCATTTGCATTAATTCGGTCCTGCTTCTCTGTAACAGATGCTTTGACAGGAGTTTTATTGCTGAGCGTGATATAGTACAATGAATCATCCAGTGCATTATCCGGATTCCAGTTGAAATAGATCATTTTTCCATCAACACTCCATTGATGGAGGGTGGGTGAAGTGCCCATCCATCTGGGATCTCGCATGATCTTCTCAACAGTAAGTACAGGAGTTTGGGCCTGGGTAAGAAATGCAATGGATAAAAACAGCGTAGTTAGCAACCCTCTTAACATAGCAGGTAGTTTTGGATAAATATATCCAAAAAATATATTCTGCCATTCTAATTATTGGGAGCGCCGGCATCAATCCAGCACATGATAATGCTCTTTTGCGCAGGAGTAAGTGTATTATTCTGGGGCATTAAACCAGCGCCGATCTGTGGACGGATACGTGCCCTCGCATCAAATACTTCTATGTAGTTAGTGAGCGGTCCAACACCATTAGTACTACCGGTATTATGGCAATTGGCCTGATTACAGAATGTCTGAATAATTGGATTTACATCCGTAGCAAAGCTCTTGGCTGGTCCGGTACAATCTGGCGTAAATCCGCCGCCGCCGCCATTACCGACTCCATCACCATTAGCGCCACTTCCTTTGCTACAGCCTGTAATAAACATAATGGAACAGGCTATGGTTATTACAACCAAAAACACTTTCTTCATTTTCACTGAAATTTATTAAGTAGATATGTCTTATGCTTAAATGAAACGGGAAATACTGGTGAAAGTTGCCTGCCCTGAATCCATAATTTGTTAAAAAGTTAAATAATTTCTGCAATATGCAACTGGAAATTTCGGGTGAGTTTATCGGTGGTGGATAGTAAGATATCATCCAGTTTCTTTTCTCAAAAATAGAGAGGATTGACCCGATAGCTAACGGGATTGATT
>CAMLGP010000229.1 GCA_946479535.1 uncultured Bacteroidota bacterium | reverse complement strand
ATATTTGGACCTGTGCTAACAGTTTATGTATATCCAGCTAATAGTTTTGAAAAAACACTGGACCTTGTAGATTCAACTTCACCGTATGCACTTACCGGATCAATCATTGCCCAGGACAGACAGGCTGTTGATCTTGCAACCAGCAAACTGCGTAATGCTGCAGGAAACTTTTATATCAATGATAAGCCAACGGGTGCAGTAGTGGGTCAGCAGCCATTTGGCGGTGCCCGTGCAAGTGGAACTAATGATAAGGCAGGCTCAATCCTGAACCTTTATCGGTGGCTTAGCGCAAGAACTATCAAAGAAACATTCAGTCCGCCCACTGATTATCGCTACCCCTTTATGCAGGGTAAATAATATTAGGCAGGTAAAGCGCAATGGTTTAGCCATGGTTCGTGTCTCACGAACCATTATTATTTGTGACCTCTGGTTCGTGAAACACGAACTTGGCGTCCCAAATGTGCCAGTTCAAGTCAGGAAACCAGTGACCTTGTAACTTAAAAGTTCCCCATACATTCCAAGAAATCATTGCGTTGCGTTATATTAATGCCTTGGAAGGCATCATTTGCGGCAAGTACTCGATCTGTATTGTATCTCTCCGATACTCACTCATGGAAAAGTACTCGAAATCACTGATTTTCAGTAGACTACAGCCTCTGTTTATTGCAGAATGAAAAGTGGAATATTATGTTTGACCCATTGAATACCTTTTAAATATTTAAAAAAAACTTCCACTTATGAAAAAGCTATTTTTTGCGATCGCAATCATGATCGTTGCCTTATCCTCAAACGCCCAGGAGTATAAACCTTTCAAGGTTGATCTCGCTTTGGGTTATGCCATCCCTGGCGGTAAAGGTGCCAAGGGCGGTGTATTATTCGCGGTTGAACCAAAGTATGCCGTTATGGACAAATTGAACATCGGTCTTCGTATGGAAGCCGCTGTAGTTGCCCGCGGTTATGCTGGAACTAATGTTGAAGAAGACATGCAGGTAGACGTTAAAGCTTCAGGTTCTTATCTGGTTACTGCTGACTATTTCTATACTGGAAACCATAAATTCCGTGCCTTCAGTGGTGTTGGTACTGGTATCTTCACAATTGCTGGTGCTTCAGTATCTGCAGGATCAGAAGAAGTAGCCGTTGGTTCTTCATCCAAGTTTGGTGGAATGGTAAGATCTGGTATTGAAGCCGGACACTTCCGTTTCGCTGTTGAGTACAACCTGGTGCCAAAAACTAAATTGGATACTGGAACTGCCGATAAAGTTGAATCAAAGAATGGTTACATCGGTATCAAGATCGGTGCCACCATTGGTGGTGGTAAAAAATAATTATTCCAGATAATGAAAACCTTAAAAGGCTGTCGAAAGGCAGCCTTTTTTGTTTTCCTGCAGATGTATTTTCCTGATTTTAGTTGATTATTTTTAGGGCTAAATAGAAAGGATGAAGTTAATCCTGTCAGAACAGCAATTATCGATAACTATCCGGCGACTGGCTTCCCAGGTGCTGGAGAATAATGATGATTTTTCCAATACCGTTATCATCGGTTTGCAGCCCCGTGGAATATATGTTTCCGATCGCCTGGTTAATGAAATAAAGAATCAGTTGCCCGGTGCTGCCGTTCAATATGGCAAACTGGATATTACGTTTTACCGGGATGATATTCGCAAGGAGCTCCACATTGCCAACCAGACGGATATTCCCTTTTCCCTGGAAGGAAAGAAGATCGTACTGGTAGATGATGTACTGTATACAGGGCGTACTATCAGAGCTGCCCTGGATGCCATACTGGCCTTTGGGCGTCCCGAGAATGTAGAACTCTGTGTTCTGATCGACCGCCGCTTCAGTCGCCAGTTCCCCATACAGCCTGATTATACCGGCAAGGCCATAGATTCCATCATATCCCAGAAAGTGAAGGTTTTCTGGAAAGAGAAGGATGGTAAAGATGAAGTGGCCCTGTTGGAGTAATTTCTATTTTTCCCTTACCTTCGACCTTTAATGAGCCTTTCTACCAAACATCTTCTCGGTATCAGAGACCTTAAAAAAGAAGATATTTCCCTCATTCTTCAGACAGCAGAACAGTTCAAAGAAGTTTTACAGCGTCCAGTCAAGAAAGTCCCTTCGCTGCGTGACATAGTGGTGGTCAACCTCTTTTTTGAGAATTCCACCCGCACCCGCATATCATTTGAGCTTGCGGAGAAACGCCTTTCTGCGGATACTGTGAATTTTACTGCTTCCTCTTCTTCGGTATCGAAAGGAGAGACCCTCCTGGACACTGTCAACAACATCCTTTCCATGAAAGTGGATATGGTGGTAATGCGGCACAGTGCCAGTGGTGCGCCACATTTCCTGGCTAATCATATTCCTGCTGCCATTATCAATGCGGGCGATGGGATCAATGAACATCCCACACAGGGACTGCTGGATGCACTTTCCATCAAAGAAAGAACCGGATCACTGGAAGGACGTAAAGTGGCTATCATCGGGGATATCATGCACAGTCGCGTTGCACAAAGCAATATATACCTGCTTAAAAAAATGGGTGCAGAAGTAACCGTGTGTGGTCCGCCCACGCTGATCCCGAAATATATCAGTCAGGCACTGGGCGTGAATGTCAGCTATCATTTGAAGGAAACCCTGGAATGGTGTGATGTTGCGAACGTATTACGTATCCAGCTGGAAAGACAGAACCAGGTACTGTTCTCCTCTTTAAGAGAATATAATCTTGCATATGGTATTAGTCGCAAGATGCTGGACAGCCTTCACAAAGAGATCGTGATCATGCACCCTGGACCCATCAACCGGGGTGTGGAACTGGATAGCGATGTAGCAGACAGTAAACAATCCATAATTTTACAACAGGTGGAAAATGGGGTAGCAGTGAGGATGGCTGTGTTGTATTTGCTGGCCAACCGGAATAATTAGAATAACCGATTCAATTTCATGGAACGAATTTGCCTCTTTCCCGGAACCTTTGATCCCATCACACTGGGACATGTGGATATCATTGACAGGGCCAAGCCTTTGTTCGACAAGATCATTGTTGGCGTTGGATTGAATGCGTCCAAAGTACCTATGTTCTCCCCGGAACAACGGATGCAATGGATCAATGAGATCTATAAAGATGAACCAAAGGTAGAAGGGGCAGTCTACGAAGGATTAACTGTTGAATTCTGCAAACAGATCAAGGCCAAATTCATCCTGCGCGGTATCCGGTACGTAAGCGATTTTGAATACGAGAAGACCATAGCCGATGCAAATCGTACAATGGACAAATCCATTGAAACGGTATTCCTTACCGGCGAACCAAAATATACATCCGTTGCCTCCACTATTGTCAGGGATATCATCCGCAATGGTGGTAATGCAGAACCCTTTCTTCCTTCAATCGTTTTTCAATCACTTTCAAAAAAATAGAAATGCCCCCAATCTGGTTTAATAAAGATCTAACCCTTGATGCCATGAAATCCCTTGGCAAAGGGACCATGGCTGAACATATCGGAATTGAGTGGACTGAGTTGGGTGAGAATTATATTAAGGCAAAAATGCCGGTAGATCATCGTACCCTGCAACCTTATGGCTTATTGCATGGCGGTGCCTCCTGTGTACTGGCAGAAACAATAGGCAGTGTTGCTTCAGCTATGGTGGTAGACCATTCCAAATTCGTAGCGGTAGGGTTGGATATAAATGCCAACCACGTAAGGAGCGCCAGAGAGGGCTGGGTTATAGGTACCGCAACTCCACTCCATCTGGGAACCAATACGCATGTCTGGGATATTAAAATTCACGATGAAGTTGGCAAGCTAGTCTGTATCAGTCGTTTAACAGTCGCGGTAATTCCGCGAAAAGAGAGTGCTCACAGGCCCACCAGTCTCTAACAATTTCAATAAACATTACAGGGGCTCTTTTGACACACTGGCCAGAACATCAACAACAGAAGGGAAGGCTTCCCTATAGAAGTTTTTTAGATCACCCGGCTTAACCCATTTAATTTCAGTGATATCTTCTTCTGATTGAGGTGTCAGATTTTGATTGCCCGGAGCTTCCATGGAATACCAGTGAGATTCTTTAAGGATAAATTTTGTACCCTCATGATAGGTATGATAGGTAATTAAAAGAGGTGCTTCGAGGTTCACTTTTTTAAGACCGGTTTCTTCAATGACTTCGCGAAGTGCGCATTCTTCAATTGTTTCACCTTTATCCAGTTTGCCTTTGGGTAAGTCCCATTTACCGCGACGGTGGATCAGCAATACTTCTTTGTTGTTGTTTGTAACAAGTCCGCCGCCAGCCTGGATGATCGTAAACTTCTTGAAGAATTCTTTTTTCAATTCATTTAAATCCGGGTGATAAAAAACACCCGCATGGATATTTGACTGTTGCATTTCATGGATCATGGACTTGACAGTATGCGCATTTAATTCATCTATAAATACCGCATCATCATGGTGAATAAAGGGCTCTATAGTTTTATCAATGGTGTTGCACAGAAAAAGCGGCTTGTCCGCGAAATAAATTTTAATAAACATGACTAATTTGTTATGTTTGAGCGATTGATCTATAAATTACGCCAACATTGCTTCCCGGTATCAGTATGACAAACAGCAAGGTAATAGCCGAAAAATTACTGCAGATCGATGCGGTAAAGTTAAATGTAAAAGAACCTTATACATGGGCCAGCGGCTGGAAAAGCCCAATTTATTGTGATAACAGAAGGGTACTTTCTTTCCCCTACATCCGGGATTATTTCAAGTCCGAATTATGCAATCTGATCTTTGAGAAGTTTTCCAATGCCGAGCTCATTGCAGGAGTGGCTACTGCTGGTATTGCCTGGGGTGGCATGGCTGCTGATCAGTTAAAGTTGCCCTTTGTTTATGTTCGTCCAAAGCCAAAAGAGCATGGATTGGCTAACCAGGTGGAAGGCTTTTTTGTAAAGGGCCAAAAAGTGGTGGTTGTGGAGGATCTGGTATCCACCGGCGCCAGCAGCCTGCTGGTAGCAGAGGTGTTGAAGAGAGGAGGTCTGGATGTAATTGGACTGGTATCTATTTTTTCCTATAATTTCAATGTGGCTGCATCTGCATTTGCCGGTGCAGGCATTCCTTATTACTCACTCACTGATTATCCGTCACTTATAGAGGTGGCAAAAGAACGTGGGACTGTTACAGATGTGGAGCAGGATATTTTGTTAAAATGGCGGGATGATCCTCCTAATTGGAAGGGAGTTTTGTAATTTGTTCTCAAATTGTACCGGATGAAACATTTACTGGCCCTGATGATTGCCATTGCCGGCATCTCCACAGCTTCTTTCTCACAGACAAAGCCAATGCTTACGGCCAGGATAAAAACACCGGGTGTAATGTGCGAGGCATGTAAAGCCAGGCTGGAGGAATACCTTAAAAGATATGATGGGATAGGTGCGGTTACTGTTAATTACCATAAAGGTGAGGTTATGGTAAAATATGCGACCGATCGAATTAATATTGAAACTATCAAAGCTGCAATCGCCAATGCAGGTTATGATGCTGATGATATTCCTGCAAATCCCGACGCCTATAAAATGCTTCCCAAAACCTGCAAGAAATTTGAAGATGGCGGAGGCCATCCCAAACCCAAAACACCGGTAGTATCTCAATGACCGGGGGAGGTACCCGTTGAAGAAGAAGTATTGCCTGCAGCATTGCCCTGAAAGTATTTCCGGATATTCTGTTTGCCTTCATAGTTGAGGGAAAAGTTTCTGTAAAAGCCTGCT
>CAMLGP010000228.1 GCA_946479535.1 uncultured Bacteroidota bacterium | reverse complement strand
GCTGCTTTTATCCATGGCGTTCCGGATAGTGATCAGTAAACGGTTAAGGTCTGGAGGTTTGGAAATATAGTCATAAGCCCCCTTCTTTACTGCCTCCACGGCTGTTTCAATATTACCGTGGCCAGAGATCATGATAATGGGAATATCCGGATTGATCTCTCCTGCTTTCTGGAGGAATTCAATTCCGTCCAGTTTGGGCATTTTGATATCGCAAAGGACTACATCGTAAGTTTTGTCTTTAAACGTCTTTAATCCTTCCTCGCCATCAGAAGCTTCATCAATCTTGTAACCCTCAAAGGAAAGAATTTCAGTCAAAGTTTTCCTGATCGCCTTTTCATCATCTATTATCAATATATCAGCCATTAAAATTCAGTTTAGGCGCAAAAATAAATGAATCAGGCCATTTTGGCTGTATATGCTATATGGAGGGTCAATTTTGAAATATAGAAATTGGGAAATTTTGAGGCTTATGCCCTAAAATACAGGATTTGTATCTGCAAATACAGCGGTAAAATTTCGAAATTTCCCAATTTCAAAATTTCGAAATAAAAAGAGGCCGGATAGAAATCCAGCCTCGCTTTTAAAATCCAATATCCTATGAAAAACCATAACAAAGATGCTAATAATGTGGCAAAACGCTGCATGGCGTTGCAAAAAATTATCAAGAGTACTTTTACGATACTCTCCCTATAATGAAGCTGTTATCAACAGTATGTTGGTAATATACTTTAGCGTAGACCCTGATTATTACTTATTCAGATACATTACCTCTTTAACCAGTTTAACCGTTCTGGGCACATCAGGTAATGCGGCAGCAACAAGATTGGGAGCATAGTGGAGGGGAGCATCAGCAGCCGTGATCCGGCGAATGGGTGCATCCAGGTAATCAAATCCTTCTTTCTGTATCTGGTAAGAGAGCTCTGATGATACGGAAGCAAAAGGCCATTGCTCTTCCACTATCACCAGGCGATTGGTTTTCTTAATGCTTTCAAGAACTGTTTTCCAGTCAAGCGGGCGAATGCTACGAAGGTCGATGACCTCTGCACTGATATTTTCTTTTTCCAGTTCAGCAGCTGCACCCAGAGCCACTTTCATCATCTTGTTATAGGAAACAATGGTTACATCCCTGCCCTGTTTCTTTACATCTGCTTTTCCTATTTCAATATAGTATTCTTCTTCTGGCACTTCGCTTTTTTCGCCATACATTACCTCGCTTTCCATGAACATTACAGGATCTTCTTCATAACGAATGGCCTGTTTCAGCAAACCTTTTGCATCATATCCATTGCTGGGAGAAACCACCTTGATTCCAGGAATATTTGCATACAAAGCTTCAAATGCGGTGGAGTGCTGGGCGCCTAACTGGCCTGCGGAGCCATTGGGGCCTCTGAAAACGATTGGACAGGATATCTGGCCACCACTCATTGCAAGCATTTTGGAGGCTGTATTCAGTAGTTGATCGAGGGCCAGCACGGCAAAGTTCCAGGTCATGAACTCAATCACAGGGCGCAATCCCTTTTGAGCGGCTCCCACGCCTACAGCAGTAAAACCCAGTTCAGAAATGGGGGTATCTATAACACGTTTGGGACCAAATTCGGCAAGCATTCCCTGGCTTACTTTATAGGCTCCATTGTATTCTGCCACTTCTTCACCCATTAAAAAAACCCTGTCATCCCTTCTCATTTCTTCATTCAATGCTTCACGAAGTGCTTCACGAAATGCTATAGATCTTGCCATTGGTAGTCCGATGTTGTTTTACGGGAGGCAAAAATATCGTAAGAACGCCATTTGAACAAATCAGAGAAAATAAGACAATCTGGCCCCCTACTTCAATCGATGAAAAACCCGATGAGCAGGATAAAAAAAATGATCGCGCTATGTAAACGCGATCATTCATATTCAGGAAATGGCTCTTTATTAATTGGTGTAAGTAACTACAAGTTTAGGACGCTTATCCGCCTTTGTAGCATGATAGCTCGCCACAAACATTCGGCTTGTATAAGTTACTTCATTCTGAAGTTTCAACATGAAGCCATAGTTGGTATTGGTATTCACCATCGAACTTACCAGCGTCTTCACATCAATATTCAGATCAAGCGAACTCTGCGTGGTTGACGGAATGGATATCTGGTCTGTGGTTGTTACCGTTGGCTGGTTAGACCAGTTAGTAGTTGCAGGCGTCCATGGACCGGTGATCCTTTGAAGCCACAGGCTATTGTTGGTTCCAAAGTTTGCATCAACAAGGTTACCATTCTCAGGTGGAGTATTTGAATATAGGAACAGATTGGCACTCGTAATAGTGGCAGTAGAAGGAATGCTGCTCAGATCAAATTTGATAGCAGCTCTTCCGAAATAAGGTGATCCACTAACAGTCCACGCATCGATAACCAGTTCACTATTTGTTCCACTATAATCAACACCACCAATCGTAACGAGCATTCTTTCGTTAGGATTATTGGCTGGCTGAGAAGTCAATGTCTGCGCAACAGGTGCATTCACTTTTACAGCCACAGTATCTACACCGGTAAGTCCACCGTTGTCTATTACCTGCAGCTGAAATATATATTCACCGGCAATAAACCCTTTAACAACCGTGGAAGCAGAACCGGAATTAACGATGATCGAAGCTTCAGGACCAGCTACCTGGGTCCATGCATAGCCAACAATGGTTCCATCAGAGTCAGTGCCACTACCGGTCAGCGTTACTGTTCCGGGAAGATTAACTACTTTGGATGGACCTGCATCAGCCTTTGGAGTCTGATTCAACTTCACATCATCCTTGGTACAGCCAATGCCGGCCACAAGAATGATTAAGGTAAGGGATGCCAGTTTAATAGATTTGAACATAGTGGAATGGATTTAGTTATGGTTTATAACTGATTTTGATTGTTTACATGGAGCTATTTCAGGTTCGCTGCTGATTTTCAGCCTAATAAAAAGCAGTGTGCAAATTTAATTAAAATCGCTTTTAATGTCTAGAATTTATAAGTATAATTCCCTAGTTATTGAGTATCCGTGTCAATTTTGTGGACAACCGTGCATTTGTGTTTTCCAATAACGTCTGGATCACCTTTTTATTGAAATTGACCGGTAAAACCTGATTACCCTAAAACTAAACAGCAGCATTTTCGCCTTTATCTTTACCTGATGGAATTTCATTCACTCCTCATCATTGGTGGCGGCCCAATTGGCCTGGCCTGCGCGCTGGAAGCAAAAAAAGCAGGCATTGATTACCTGGTCCTCGAAAAAGGCAGCCTTGTGAATTCTTTATACAATTACCCGGTAAATATGACCTTTTTTTCCACTTCCGAAAGACTGGAGATCGGCGGCGTTCCTTTTGTTTCCAATAATGCCAAACCTACCCGTCCTGAAGCACTGGAATATTACCGGCGCGTGGCTACTTCCCATAAGTTAAATATTCACCTATTTGAAGAAGTAACTGCAGTAGATCCTCAAAAATCTGGTAACGGAAAATTCAGGATAAAAACGAATAAAGGAGAATACGGAGCCGATTACATTACAATTGCTACCGGCTTCTATGATATCCCTTACCTGCTAAATGTTCCTGGTGAAGATCTGCCAAAGGTTACTCACTATTACAAAGAACCTCATCCATATGCTTTTCAGAAAGTACTCGTTGTTGGCGCCATGAACTCAGGAGTAGATGCTGCGCTTGAAACCTGGCGCAAAGGTGCAGATGTCACAATGGTGATCCGGGGCGCAGAGATAGGCGAAAGAGTTAAATACTGGGTACGTCCGGATATTCTTAATCGCATAAAGGAAGGCTCCATAAAGGCTTATTTCAATTCTACCATAAAAGCCATCCGCGAAAATGAAGTGGATATTCAGACCCCTGATGGCGTTGTTACCATTCCCAATGATTGGGTGATTGCCATGACAGGCTATCAGCCTAATCTTTCTTTCCTGGAAAAGATCGGAATAGAATTATCCAATGATGCCATCCGATGTCCCAATGTAAATGAGGAAACTCATGAGACCAACGTTCCAGGCATCTATCTCGCTGGCGTGATCTGCGGCGGCATGAACACACATCGTCTCTTTATAGAGAATTCAAGAGAACACGCTGAGAAGATTGTAGCAGATATAAAGCAAAAGGCCAGTGATAAATAACCACTGACCTTCATTTTTGGTGATTGGTATTTAATTAGCTTATTCTTTCTTTACATTGATCAATGCTCTCCGGTTCTTACCTCTGCCCTCTGCATTATCTCTACCATTGATCAACTCCATTTCAACCGGGCAGCAGGAACCGAATGACACAAAGCTGATCCTCTTCTCATCAATCCCCTTCTTCTTCAGGTATTCTGCACAGGCACGTGCACGTTTGTCGGATAATTTCTTATTGTATTCTTCAGTACCCCTTCCGTCAGTATATCCAGATATCTGAATGGTAGCAACAGGGTTTTCCATTAGCATGGTATAGATGGAATCCAGGCGCGTTATAGCATCTCCTTTCAGGTTGCTCTTATCGAAATCGAAATAAACTGTTACTACATCTTCTGCCTTGATCACCAGTTTTTCTTCCTGCTTTTTATCAATACACAATTCCTGATTATTCAGTTTCTCGATCAGCAAATCTGAACCATTTGTATTGACCACATTTACGCCATAAGTCATTTCAGAAAATCCTTCTTTACGGAAAGTAAGTGTAGGATTTTCCAGGTTAAAGTATTCTATGCTGAACTCATATTTTCCCGCATCATCAGTTGTAGTGGTCCAGGTCTTACCGGAATTATCAGTCATTACAACTTCGGTACCGGCAAGCACATTCTTTTCATTGCAATCTTTCAGGATACCAGCCAGTGTTTTACTTCTCGACTGTTTGGTGATGGCATAAGTTTCAAGGCAGCAGCCACTTCCTCTGTCAGAACTGAATATCGCCTTGCTTAACAATGCAGATTTTTCAGGTGCGTAGAAATAAATATCATCGCGGGAAGAATTTACCGGATGCCCCAGGTTTTCTGGTGCAGACCAGCTTGTTTCCTTTCCTGTTGCAGAATAAAGGTCATAACCACCCATCCCCTGCCTTCCATTGGAAGAAAAAACGAGTGTGTTGCTACTGGCCTGATAAAATGGCGCCTGTTCATCACCAGATGTATTGATGCCGGTTCCGGCATTCACTGGCTTACCTGCAGTGCCATCGCTATTCAAAGGTGCATACCAGATATCAAATTTTCCAGAACCACCCTGACGGTCTGAAGCAAAGAATAAATAATTGCCATCAGCAGAACAGAAAGGCTGTTTGTTATTGGATCCACTGGCATTCACTGATGCCAGCAGCATCGGCTGCCCCCATCCTGCTCCATCTTTTTTGGAATAATAAATTGAAGATACCGTGTTACCATTCTCTTTTTTCCATTGGGTAAAATACAGGGTCTTCCCATTGGGACTTAGAGTAGCCGCTCCCATATTCTGTTTCATGTCTACAGAAGGAAGCGTTACAGGCGTAAGTTCATCCATGCTGCCATTATTGTAGGTAGCAAAGTAAAGGCGGCTCTTATAAGGATTAATTCCGGTTGTTGCGGTTGAGTCTGCATTTGTGCTGCTGATCAGGAACTGATTGTTCCCTGCATAAGCGGGTGCAAAGGCTCCGCTTTCAAAACTATTTCCAATAACCAGTTTCTGCATACTTACCAGCACTGAATCAGGCCTTGATAACTGTTGCTGAATATAGCGCAAGGTCTCACGTTCTTTCTGGGCAGCACCTGCCAAAGCATTTCCCGGTGGAGCCGA
>CAMLGP010000227.1 GCA_946479535.1 uncultured Bacteroidota bacterium | reverse complement strand
ATGGGTTGATTATGTGACACCGCAGTTATACCTTGAAATTGGTAATGAAAGGGTGGACTATGCCACAATGGTAGAATGGTGGGCAAACCACAGCTATGGCCGGCATGTTTACATTGGACATGGTGTTTATCGCGCTTACGAACGAAACAAGGCCTGGAAAAATGCCGATGAGTTACCTAACCAGATAAAATTGCTGCGAGAAAACCCCAATATACAGGGCAGCCTTTATTTCAGCAGCAAAACCTTTGACGGCAATCCGAATGGGTGGAATGATTCCCTACGCAATAATTATTATCGAATGCCGGCCTTAATTCCTCCAATGGATTGGTTACAGACAAAGCGGGCTGAGAAACCGGATTCACTGGAGGTAGGCTTTCTGAATACGGATATAAAAAAGCCGGTATATACATTGATGGCCTACCGTTTCAAAAGTACCTATGATGTGCGTGCAATGGTTGTCTATATATCTCCGAAGAAAGAAGAAGTATTATCAAAATCCACTAAGGCTTTAAGATTTGTGATCACAGAGAATAAGCGTAATAATGCCATTGCCTTCAATGAATTTACTCCTGCTGAGTATTATAAAAAGGAAAAGAAATACTTTGTTGGGAGTTCCTTTGAATATAAAACAGGGGCGGAAAGTGAAGTAAGTAATGTTATTACAGTTACCCGTCAAAAGAACGGTTCCGTCAGTTTCCAGTAACTATAATCATTTAGTATTTATGGCTTGAAGCCGGAGTTTGGCTTCTGTTCAAGGTAATTTGTGTATTCAAGGGACCCAAGTCGAAAGCGAAGGGGAATAGAGGTCGCCTTTTCAATCTGTAGTTCCTTTCGGCAGAAGAAAGAAAGATGCTGTGAATAGAAATCCTGGGTAACGGGGGAAGCGAGGACAGGGCAAAATATACCGGTAGATAGAGAAAATGTAACCGGTTTTACATACTTCTGCTGACCGTTTATTGGATTATTTTTTATGAAAGCCCTGTGACTCTCCATTACAGAAAAAGCCGTATAATTGCTGTAATTATCCGGAAATACAGGAATTTTTTCCACAATTTTTTCCTGACCCAAAATTTCCCCATAAAAGAGGAAAATCAACACAACAACTCCAAAAAAATACCGTTGCGCCATCTGAATCAATTTGTTTTGTAAATTTACGGCTCGGTTTTTGATAAATGGCCGGATTTTTGGAAAAAGTTCTAGCCTAAATGCCCCCATAGCCTATGGCCCTTAGCCAAACATTACAACAGAAGCTGTTACAGAAGCTGTCTCCCCAGCAGATTCAATTGATGAAGCTGTTGCAGGTGCCCACAGCCAACCTGGAAGAACGTATCAAGGAAGAACTGGAAGAGAACCCTGCTTTGGAGCTCGATGAGGAGAAGCATGATGACAACCAGGAAGACCATGATGAGTTTTCGGCTGATAATGCCGAGACCGAATATGAGGAAAAGAGTGGAAGCGAAGAGGAATATGAGAACCTGGATGTAAGTGAATATGTAAGAGAGGGAGATGATGATGTTGCTGATTATAAACTCCGGGACGATAATTACGGGGATGAGGAGCAAAAACAGATCCCATTCAAGACTGAAGCCAGTTTCTACGAAACATTATTGAACCAGTTAGGCTTGCTGAAACTGGATGAAAAAGAGCAAAGGATAGCAGAACATATTGTAGGAAGTATTGATGAGGATGGTTATTTAAGGCGTGAAACTTCTTCCATTGTTGATGACCTTGCCTTCCGCCAGAACATTATCGCTACAGATCAGGAAGTAGAAGCCATAATTCAGCGTATCCAGCATTTTGACCCCCCCGGTGTTGCCGCCCGTGACCTTCAGGAATGTCTTCTTCTTCAATTGCAAAGGCAAAAGGATGAAACCCGCAACGCTGATGGCAATGGAAAGAATATCGATATCGCCATCATGGCGCTTACCAAATACTTTGATGAGTTTACCAAGAAGCATTATGAAAAGATCCAGCGCGGTCTCAATATCAATGAAGACCAGCTGAAAGAAGTAATGCAATTGATCATAAAGCTTAATCCCAAACCGGGTGGAAATATCGGCAGCATCAACAAAGCTGAAAGCTATGTAGTGCCCGATTTCTTCATTATGAATAATGCCGGTAAACTTGAGCTCACGCTTAATTCCAGGAATGCTCCTGAACTGCGCATCAGTGAAGGCTACAGGGATATGATGAAGGAATATGACAGGGGCGCCAAGAAAGACAAGCGGCAGAAAGAAGCAGTGTTGTTTATCAAACAAAAGATCGATGCGGCCAAATGGTTCATTGATGCAATCAAACAAAGGCAGCATACCCTTCTCAGTACCATGACTGCCATTATGAACCATCAGCATGATTTCTTTATTACCGGTGATGAAACTTCGCTGAAGCCGATGATCCTGAAAGATATTGCAGAGAAAACAGGTCTGGATATTTCAACTGTGAGCCGTGTAGCCAACAGTAAATTTGTTCAAACGGAATTCGGCACCTATCGACTAAAATTCTTTTTCTCTGAATCTTTGAGTACAGAAAGCGGTGAAGAGGTTTCTACCCGCGAGGTTAAGAAGATCCTGAGTGACCTGATAGAAGGCGAGAGCAAAAAACATCCGCTGAGTGATGAGCGACTCACGGAATTATTACAGGAAAAAGGATATAATATTGCCCGCCGAACAGTAGCCAAATACCGGGAACAGTTGAATATACCTGTTGCAAGATTGCGCAAGGAACTTTAATACAGGTTTCATAGCTAATTGCTTTTGCTGGCAGGGTTAACCATTATGAAGAAACTTGTCGTTTATTTCGCAATCGTTGCTTCGCTTTATTTAGCTCCCAATTCTTCTATTGCGCAGGTAATGCCTGTCAATGAAAATGATCTTTCAGGCAAATATCCCTTTATCAGCACTGTATTTAACCGGATCGGTAATAATGCGGGGCTTGATTCATTCTATCAAAAATTACACAGGTTAAAATCGGGTGGCAGTGGCACGGTATCAATAGTACATATTGGCGATTCCCATATACAGGCTGACCTTTTAACCGCTGTTGTGCGCAATGGGCTGCAGGATTTTTTTGGAAACGCTGGCCGTGGCCTGGTGTTTCCCTACCAGCTGGCTCAATCCAATTCACCAGATGATGTCTTTAGCAGTTCATCCAGCCGCTGGCAATTTAACCGGATTGCACACCCGGAAATTTCCACAGGATACGGCATTTCCGGATACAGTATAAAAACATCAGCTGCAAACGCCAGCTTTCAATTGTCGTTACGAGGTTTGGCAAGACCTTTTACACGCGTCGGACTATTTACTGATTCGCTGGCAGACTGGACACTAAAGCCGATTGATAATGATTCATCATTTGAGATGAAGAAGATCCCTGACTGTAATTGCAGAGCAATTGAACTGGAAAAAGAGAACATCGGGTTTAGTATTTCATCTCAAACCCCAGAGGTCAACAAAACAATTTATGGGCTATCACTTGAGAATAATAATCCGGGAATCATTTATCATACAATAGGTGTAAACGGAGCCCGTTTTGACCAATACAATCTTGCTGATCTTTTCTGGCAGCAATTACCTGCACTTAAAGCAGATCTTTTTATAATATCTCTTGGGACCAATGAAGCGCAATGGGATGCTTTCCCGGAAGCAGCTTTCAAAAGAACATTACAGTTATTCATTGAAAAACTAAAAGTGGCATCTCCCCAGGCGTGTATTTTATTCACAACCGCCCCCGATAGCTATAAGCGAAGGAAATACAATAGCGTTTTAAGGGATCTCAATAGCGGACTTATAAATTACTGTAATAGCAATTATCTTCCTGTATGGGACCTCTATCGCATCACTAATGGTTATGGCTCAGCCTACAGTTGGGCACAGAGAGGGCTAATGACAGGCGACAGGATTCATTTTACACCAGAAGGATACCGTCTTCAGGGCAGCCTGCTTCTTTCTGCATTGGCCAAAGGGTATAATGGATTTGTGAGTCTGCAACCCTGAAAATTAGAATTGGATGAGAATTCATCATTTTTCTCAACTTTCTTTGGTCTAAATCGCGTTCCCGGGTTTATAAATACAACCATAGGCACCACTTTTAGCATAGCACAAGTAGTTGCAATTGAAACAATATTAACAGTTTTTATCATTGATAACCTTATCTTTTTTAAATTCCCCGGTTAAGAACTTTAGAGTTGTTAGTTCATTAATTACCATTTCCTTTTTTTATAATTTATGAAGCTTTTATTGCTATTATTATTACCGGTCAGTGTAGTTTGTCAGGATAGCTCGCTCGTAAAATGGAATGCCAGAAAGAAGGGTAAATCACCTACGGATATTTCTCTGGTTATAACAGCAGATATTAAGAAAGGGTATTTTATCCATCCATGTGAGAGTTGCAAATTTAATGACTGGGAGGATGAAGGCCAGCCAACTGAGATTGAAATTTCCGCAGACAGTAACTGGACAGTAAATCTTGTCTTTAGCAAGAACAAATACAAACAAAAGACAAATTTTAAAAAGACTCAGGAATACAGCACTAAAGATGTTATCAAAAAAGGAGACACTACACATAAACCTTATGCTTATTATAACTATGAGGTTGATTGCAGAGTATATAATAAGATGAAAGTATTTCGTGGTATTGAGCTGGTACCCTCCAAACTTGCGATTGCCAGATATACGGACTCCCTGCCACCTTTGAAAAATGATGCATCAGAAAAAGAGGAAAAGAAAAGGGAAAAACAGATAAAGGACGCTGCAAAAACACTAGCCTCTAAATTGAATCCTCCAGCTGATCTGTTGCTTACTTTCCGTTATGAAGTAGCCGGACAAAAACATGTAGATGTAATCTCTGTTCCAAATACCTACAAATCAAAAAAAGTCTGGGGATGGAAGAAAACTCCTCGCCGCATTGTTAACATAGAAGCAACTCCTTCTAAAACTGAAGATAAATAGGCATTACCGGTTCTGCCGCCTTGAAGTAGCCATAGAGCACCACAAATGCAAAGAATATAATCAGGTATGCAATCATAGGAACACGCTGGAAACGATTAATGATATAATCAGGGAATTTGTCAGGGATTGTATGCAGCAAATATGCCAACAACATAATATATAAGACTGTCTGGTAATTGTTGAAGAAAGGCACCCAGAAGGAAAAGCTGAAATCATGAATAATCTGGTAGATCATGATCATGGCTGTATCAAAATTTTCTGCCTTAAAAAATATCCAGGTAAAGCATACAAAGTGAAAGGTGATCAGTGCCATAATAATATTGTAAAACCACTTACGCTTCGTTCCTGCCAGGGCTTTACCCGTAATCAGCATCCACACCTTATGTATTCCCAGGCCAACGCCATGTAATGCTCCCCAAATTATGTAAGTCCAGTTGGCGCCATGCCAGAATCCTCCAAGCAGCATTGTAGTTAAGATATTCATGCTGGTGGATATGCCTTTTTTATCCCTGCTGATGGCGGCAGGTAATACAAAAAGCAAAATGATACCCCCTGTGATTGAAAGAGATTGCCACCAGATAAGATTAAACATATTCATGGTAGCTAACGTAATAGCTATAAAAAATATCATGGGAAAGAACCAGGTACCAAATGTATCCGTTCTGTTACCTCCAAGAGGTATGTACAAATAGTCCCTCAACCAGGATGAAAGGGAGATATGCCATCTTCTCCAGAACTCGGTAATATTCCGACTTTGATAAGGAGAGAGAAAATTTGGAGGTATGGTAAAGCCCAGCCACCTGGCAATACC
>CAMLGP010000226.1 GCA_946479535.1 uncultured Bacteroidota bacterium | reverse complement strand
TAGGGATTTCATAACTGGACCCTCCGCCACCTCCAGGATAATAATCTACTGTCTGGGTCTTTTTGTTTAAAGATGAAATTCGCTGGTCATAGAGCAATTGAATCCCCAACGGAGATTCTGGAAAATCATAGCGTAAACCTGCCTGTGCTCCTACTCCTACCCTCACAGAATTATCTGTGATCTTTGTCTTTTCACCATAGCCAGATGGTTTTTCGGAAGCGCCGAGCAAATAGTTTATTTCGGGGCCAACTACCGCAGTCAATTGATTGGATAATTTGATTTGGGCAAGGATCGGCGCCGATAAATAACTATAACTGGATTTCGTTTTTGAAGTACTGGAACTGCCTCCACCACCCGGGCTGCCTGGATCACCAGGGATGGTATAACTCAATTCGTCGCTGGCATTATTGCTCTTAAATAATAAAGATGCATTGACGGCGAAGGTTTCTGAGAAATATAAAGTGTTGCCTATTCCTAATACTACTCCGGTGCCGGGCTTGTTTTTATGATTACTTGCGCCGTAATCTTCTTTGGTGCTTTTAAAGGAGATAGTGGGACCGGCAATGATAGATGTAGTGATTCCCTTAATCCCCAGGGGTAATTTTCTTTCTGCTGGCTTGTTTGCAATGTTAAATGAAGCTAATGCTGCTTCTATTTTGGATTGGGTTAAGGCATCATTGATATAAGCAGCGGGTAAAGGATGTAAGGCTGGAACGATCCCCGGTATTTCCTTGTTTTCAACTGCTGAATTGTATTGGCTGTTACTGGTTGCAACGGCCTGCTTTGCATCCGCTTCGGGCGGAGGCAGGGTTTTATTCTTTTTGGCAATTACAGGACCATCTTTGCAATTGCAGGGTCTTTTTGCTACCTCGAAGCCAGGAAAAAGACAACAGCCTTCCAGCAAAAAACCAGTAATAAATAATACCGGGAAGATCCGGACAATTTTCCGATAGTTAAATGCAATTAGTTTCATTGTGTTAGTTTTTATACCCGCCAGGGCGGGATGTTTAATGATTAATGGAGATTAAATGAAATCCCATGATTACTATTTTATGGTTAAGGGCTAATTGTTACAATTTTGCTTATTAAGCATTGAGCCAGGAACTGCGTGTTGCCAACCCACAACCTTTAAAATTCTCTTTTCATAAGCTGGTTTTAATGGTGTGAATAGCTACTTTGCTAAGGCCTGTCTATAGAAGAATGCGGTTAGTCAATTTTTTTAAATAGCGCTCTGCTGGATAATAGTAAGTAGACTCAACAAATATTTTACAATTTGCAAGCCGGAAAAAACATTTTCTCTTAATGGGATGAAAGTCTCTATGAATGGGATAATAGTCTACGAATGGCAATAAGTTACCGCTGAATGGTAAGTTAATTCAGTTCTAAGGTTAACTGAACCTTGTATTCTACATTGTCTGATTGGATATTCAGCTTGTGTTTGAAAGGATATATAATATTCAACCGCTTTCTGACATTGGATAGCCCTACTCCACCATTTGAAGAATTGTTGGTCTTATTAATACTGTTTACTGATTCATACCGGAGATGACCATTTTCAATCGTTATATTGATCTTTAAGTAACTGCTGTTCTTAAATTCTTCCAGCCCGTGTTTGAATGCATTTTCAATAAACTGTATCAGTAGCATTGGTGATATCTGTTTTCCCTCACTATCCCCGGTTACGTGAAGATTGATCCTTGAACTATCATCATAACGGAGTTTTTCCAACTCTATATAACTATTAATGAACCGGAGCTCTTTGGTTACGGGTACTTTGTCATGCCGACAATCATAGATAACATATTCCATGATATCACTCAACCGAAGAATTGCGTCGGGGGCTTTTTTCGGGGCGATCATGGCTAACCCATACAGATTATGTAATGTATTAAAGTAGAAATGGGGGTTTAACTGGGACTTCAATAACTGCAGCTCCATTTCCGTTAGCTTTTTCGTAAACTCCAGTGTCAATTGCTGCTCCTTTTCCTTGTCAAGCTGCTGTTGTTGCGCCAAAAGCTGTTCGGTCTGTTCTTTTACTCTTGTTTCCAGTTGTGTATTGAGTTCGGTCTGTAGACGTCGATTTTCCTCAAGTTGTCCAATCAACTGTTGCTGCATATTCTGCCTTTCCACCTCAATTAATTGACTTTTATAGCTTAATCCCGAGGTAAAACATAACAGTTCCAGGATAACACCGTATTGCATAAACCGAAGTGAATCGTTCTTATAGAAGTGCAAAAGGTCAGGGTAAAACGTAAAGATCATGGACAGCGTAAGGCCAATAATCAGCAGGGAAGTGCCCACTCCAACAAAATACAATGCCCTTTGACCAGACCTTAACAACAGGGAGATGCCCACAAACGAGATCAGCAATAATAATATCCGCAGACAGGTAAAGATGATTTCACGCAATTGATAATCATTCAACAGGGTATTACAAATAACATCTACCACCAGGGAAACCAGCAACAGCCGTTCCGTCCAGATGATCACCTTGTAAAACCAGGGTGCCAACGCTTTAAAATCCACAAACTCACGGGCAAACCGGAAATAAGTAAAGTATACAATAATAGAGAGAGGATTGTTACAGAACTTATAAATAAAAGGAAAATAGGAAAACAGGATATCGTAATAAAGTGAAAACTCCAGGCGGTACAGGAAATACAGAAATATACTCGAAGAATACAGGGCATAGATCAGGAACTCCTTTCTTTTACGGATAAAATACTGTACCAGTGTATGCAGTGTAATAAATAATACTATTGCCAGAAACATGATCTGGAACATATAACTGGAATACGCGTTATGGTACAAATTCATACGGGAATCCAGGTAGGCCTTTCGGTTGGTAACCAGAAATTCCCGGGGATATAAATTGGAATAAGGATTATATATCCGGACGAAAAATGTAAGCCCCTCGCCCGGTTTCAATAAAGCTGAAATATTCTTTCGCTCCTGTTTGCTTTGGGTTGTATAAAAATAATTGGGATGAATGCTCAGTGTGTCATTTCCTTTCACAACCACCACATCCCTGAAATAAGCATAGCGATGAAACAACATCATTACCTTTAAAGAGTCTGGCATAACGTTGTTAACCGTGAGCCGCAGCCATAAGGATACCCACCGATGCCCATACTCCGACCGGATATAAGTTGTAAGGTTTGGCCTGGTGGCAAAAGGATGACGTACTGCCTCCTTCCAGGTTAGCTGGTTGGTTTCATCAACAAAAAAAACCGCATTATCCATTACCGGAATACTGTCTATTTCCATTAATGAATGTATATACAGGCTATCAGATGCTTGCGCATAACGTAATATCCCTGCACTAAAAAGGATCAATAATAAAAGGCGCTTAACCATTTATCGTTTACAATAATTTATTTCCGGCAATACTTTTTATGAACTGGTCTTTGATATAGCGACTGACTGGCAATTGGGTTTTGTGTACGAGTACGGAATTTCCTTCTATCGACTTGATATGCCTGAGGCCGACAATATAACTGCGGTGAATACGGAAAAAAAGATCAGCAGGCAGTTTTTCCTCCATGCTTTGCATGGTCTGGTATACTACCAGGCTACCGTCTGTAGTAAATAAGCGTATGTATTCCTTGAGCGCTTCTATGTAATAGATGTCCTGGATCCTGATACGTACAATCTTGCCATTACTTTTTACAAATAGATCATCATTGGGATTATCAGCGATTACGGGTTCACCGGAAAGTTCCGGAGAGATCAGCGTGTATGCCTTATTAACCGCCTGCAAAAACCGTTCAAAGGAAAATGGCTTTAATAAATAATCAACTGCATTCATATCAAACCCATCCACGGCGTACTCTCTGAAGGCTGTTGTAAAAATTACCTGCGGATGTTGCGGTAATGAACGCAACATCTCAAACCCGCTGATCTTGGGCATTTTTATATCCAGAAAAATGAGTCTGGGTTTTTTCAGATTCAGTTCACGTAAAGCATCGGAAGCGTCGGGATAATCCTGTAAAAGCAACAACCGGTCATCCCGCAGAATGTATTCTTTCAAGATATTACGGGCTATGGGTTCATCATCTATGATGACACAGCTCAGAGGTTGCATAACTAAAATTACAAGTTAGTTTTTAAACCCCGCAGTAACCCTGAATTTCAACGAATGGGTGCGTTTTTCCTCTGAATGGTAAGGCAGGTACTGGGAAAAGAAGGAATAAACCAGGGAAACATCATTTTAGAAGGCCTGTCTATATCCTGAATCTAACTCCGAGCCTCCTTTCACTTATGACATTTAGTTGTTTCTCCCGACCAGTAAAATGTTCCGGTTGACCTCGTTAATTTAATTCATTGGTTTCACCCAAATGGCAAGACCTCCACCCCCTGCCAGTTCTAAAGTAAGTCTGTCAGCGGCACCAAACTTCTTTTCTTCCTTTTTCAAATGATTGGGATACTGTGGGGCATCTGGTGCATCTGAATAAACAGTAGCATTAAAATCGCCATCACCCAGGAAACTGAGGTTGATACTCACACTTCGCTTTTCATGGTTGTTAATAGCGCCAATATACCAATCCCTGCCTTTTCTCCTGGCGATAATGATATATTGATGGAGTTTTGCATCAAGCACCCGTGTTTCGTCCCAGGTAGTAGGCACCTCTTTGATGAATTCAAACCCAGGTTCACCTTCATAGGCTGCCGGATAATCACACACCATGCCCAGGTAACTTTCCAGCACTACATACATGCCCAGCATGTGGCAGCGGGTCCCGAGCATCAACGGCCTGGTATATTGTACTTTATAAAGTGAATCAGGAACCGCACGAAAACCGCCCATGTGATAGTCTGTAGTACCCGCTATCATGCGGGTAAAAACAATATTGAGATCATGATCCGGAGTTATTCGCTTATCCCACTTGTTCACTTCGTAATTAAGGGTGCCTTCTCTTGTCAATTCATTTGGATAGGTGCGATGTATGCCTGTTGGTTTATAGGCACCATGAAATTGTATATGTAATTTATGCTGGGCAGCCTTTTGCAACATCTCTTCCTGTATGTTCACCATCTCCTGATCATCCCGGTCCATGAAATCTACCATCATGCCTGACAGGCCCCATTCTTCAAATTTCGCAAATGCAGCATCGAGTTTTGGATAAAGCGCCGCCCAATGCACCCACACGCGCACCTTCACGCCTACTGATTTGGCATAATCACATACTTCTTTCATATCCAGGCCAGGTACCGGTTTGGTAACATCTGCATGTGGACCGGGTTGAAAATTTGTTCCGTCGTCAACATACCATTGGTGAAGTCCATACTCAACAACCGAATGATATTCAATCCCGTTTCTTGCACAGAAGTCGATATAATATTGATTGGTCACAAAATTATTTCCCGGTGCATTCAGCGTATCCGGAGTAACATTGCCATTCCACCAGGGAAATGTAGTTTTTCCGGGTTTAAGCCATGACCAGTCAATTGGTTTGGCCGGTTCATTGAGACTTGTTAGCAGGTTAGATTCCAGGAAGGCGCCAATTCTGTTGCCAACGAAAATTACCCGCCATGGACTTTTATGTGGCAACACTGCCTTTACTTTCAGGCCGTTGCCATTGGGTAATGGTGATAGTTTGGTGATCAACTCTCCATTCTTTTTGGCAAGGTAAGATCCTGCATAGTCAGACAGTGCAGCTTCAGTAATAGCTACATAGGTATTGCCTGATAATTCAAATAATGCGGGCATATCTATCAGCGTATCAGCAGGAACCTCATTTAAGGACATGCTGCTATA